>NZ_JASATQ010000023.1:0-67946 GCF_038440415.1 Sphingomonas sp. OTU376
CGGGGCGGGTTTCCGCGGCCGGGCGGCGGCACTATGGCCCCCCCCCCCGTTTTCGTATCTGCGCGCGGCACGGCGGGCAAAGCGGGAAAGCTCGCCCGGGCCGGTGCGAAGCGGGCGCGGGCGGCGGATGCGCCGACCCAGCGCCAGTGCCAGGGCTCCCAGCCCACGCCCTGCTTGTTGCCGGCCGGAAAGGATAGCTCGAAGCCGAATTCGGGCGCGCGGCGCATCAGCCATTGCCCGCCCGGCGTAAGCGCAAAGCATTGCTCGACCGCCCGGCAATCGCCGCCCCTCTGGACGAAGTCGATCGCGTAGCCGGTGGCATGCTCGCTATAGCCCGGCGGGGCGACGAAGCGCGCCCGCAGCGCCGCCACAGCGTCGCAATTGCCCGCGCCGGCGCAGAACACCCGGCGCTGGTGCTGGATCGAACGGAAGCACGAGATCGCGCCAAGCTCTATCCCTTCGGTGCGAGCGGCGGAAAGCAGCCGCTCGACATCGAACACCGCATCGCGCGCCATCATGCATCCCGGCAGGCTGGGGACGGGCAGCAGCGCCCCGGCTTCCAGCTCGCCATAGGGAAGATGGTTGAACAGCCGGGTTGCCGATGCGGTGGCTGGCGGCGCCGCCACGTCTTCCTCGGCGTGCGCCGCCAGGGGCGCGAGCGAGAGCAGGATCAGGGCCGAAAGACGCATAAGCAACCTCACGACGCTGCCGGAAAAGGGCATCGTCGTTCAAACGCCGTTCAAGCGAAAAGGGTCACGCAACCAAGCGCATTTCTGAATCGTTGCGCAGCTGTCTCGATCGGGTCAAATATCGACCCTAAGTTGCAGCCAGGGGAGAATGAACCATGCTCGCAAGAATTTCCTGCCTCGCCTTGTCCGCCGCGTTGCTGGCCGGCACCGCCGCATCGGCTGCTCCGGCGTCCAAGCCGGCCGCGCCCGCCGCGATGCAGCGGGTTGACGGCAACAATGTCGGCCGTGTCCGCCACAGCGGCGGCGGCGCCTTTGTCGAGACGCGTCCTGGCCGCTGGGTCGAGTTCGCCGATGACGGCACGCTGATCCACCGCTTCGACGAGACCAACCGCAACCGCGACGCGGTCAACCTCTACGATCCCTCGCGCGGCGCCCGCGTCCGGCTCGACCTGCGCGGTGGCGTGATCTCGGGCATTCCGCGCTCCGGCGGCCCGCGCCTGCTCTATCGCATCACCGATCTCGATCCGCGCCGCTCCAATGGCTGGGGCGACAGTGGCGGCTGGGGTGAAGGCGGATGGGGCCGTCCCGGTGGCGGTCGCCCGGGGGGCGGTGGCAACTGGGATCGCCCCGGCGGCGGTGGCGGTAACTGGGATCGTCCGGGCGGCGGCAATGGCGGCGGCTGGGGTTCTGGCGGCGTGATCCGCGACATCGAAGTCGGCCCGATCTGGAACCAGCGCGACGCCGAGACCAAGTGCCGCGACACCGCCCGTAACATGCGCGGCGAGTGGACCGGCAACTGGCGCACCACTGTCCAGGGCCGCCAGTCGGTCTGCTCGATCCGCTTCCAGCGCTGATCGAAGCCTGCACCACCGCTGGCGCTTCGGCGCTGGCGGTGGCATGGGCGGGCGATGTTCAAGGATCGCGTGCTCTTCATCGATGGCGAAGCTCTGGTGATCGACAAGCCCGCCGGCTTGCCGGTAGATCGCCCACGGGACCGGAGCGAGAGCCTCGAGGACCTGCTCGACCAGCTCACCTTCGGCTTCCAGCGCCTGCCGGTCCCGGTCCATCGGCTGGACCGCGACACCAGTGGCTGCCTGTTGCTCGCCCGCAACCCCAAGGCGATGAAGCGCTTCTCCCAGGCCTTCGAGGCCGGGGCAGTGGCAAAGCGCTATCTCGCCATCCTCGACGGCGAGCCCAAGGAGGACAGCGGCACGATCGACCTGGCGCTGTCCAAGGTCTCCACCCGCGAGGAAGGCTGGCGGATGGTCGGCGATCCCAAGGGCAAGCCCTCGATCACCCGCTACAAGGTGATGGAGCGCAAGGGCGGCAAGAGCCTGGTCGCCTTCTATCCCGAGACCGGCCGCACCCATCAGATCCGCGTGCATGCCGCCGAGGGGCTGGGCGTGCCGGTGCTTGGCGATCCGGTCTATGGCCGGGGCGGGCCGGCGATGATGCTCCATGCGATCGAGCTCACCGTGCCGCGCGAGGGCAAGGACGATATCCACGCCACCGCGCCGCTGCCGGTGCGCTTCCACAATCTCGGCTTCGGCCGTGGCTGAGATCCCCGACGAGGCGATCGTCGAAGAGAAGTTCCTCGCCTCGACCGGGCCGGGCGGGCAGAACGTCAACAAGGTGGCGACCGCGGTGCAGCTGCGGATCGACGTGTTCCGGCTTGGGCTGGCGCCCTATGCCTATCAGAAGCTCAAGGTGCTCGCCGGCACCAAGCTGACCAGCGGCGGCGAGCTGGTGATCACCGCCCGCAAGTTCCGTACCCAGGAAGCCAATCGCGCCGATGCCCGCGAGCGGGTGCTGGAGCTGATCCAGAAGGCGCATGAGCGCGACGCGAAGCGGATCAAGACCAAGCCGAGCAAGGCGGCCAAGGCCCGGCGGGTGGACGAGAAGAAGGGGCGGAGCCAGGTCAAGGCCGGGCGGGGCAAGGTCCGGCTGGACTAACTCTAGCCCCTCCTCCTCGGGGGAGGGGTTGGGGCGGGGCGGTGCCGCAAGCGATGTCTCTTCGAGAAATCCCCCACCCCCAACCCCTCCCCTGAAGGGGAGGGGCTTGCTATATGGCCCGCCATGTACGCCTTCGACATTGAAACCACCGACAAGACCGAGCTCTACCGCGACCTCGCCGCGGCGCTCGATTCGCTGACCGCCGACGAGCCCGATGCGATCGCCAACATGGCGAATGTCTCGGCGCTGATCTGGCAGTATCTGCCCGACCTCAACTGGGCGGGCTTCTATCGCAACGTCAACGACGAGCTGGTGCTCGGGCCGTTCCAGGGCAAGGCGGCCTGCATCCGCATTCCGTTCGGCAAGGGCGTGTGCGGTGCCGCCGCCACGACGCGCGAGACCCAGCTGGTCGAGGATGTCCATGCCTTTCCCGGCCATATCGCCTGCGACGCGGCGAGCCGTTCCGAGCTGGTGGTGCCGATCGTCGTGCAAGGCGAACTGATCGGCGTGCTCGACCTCGACAGCCCCAATCCGGCACGGTTCGATGCCGGCGACGCGGCGGGTTGCGAGGCGCTGATGCGGATTCTCGGTCCCCGCCTGGTCGGCTGACCCGGATTGGGACTCCGTTAAGCATAGGCAAAAGTGGCGCCGCCCCCGCGCGGGGTTTAATTCTTCGTCAACCATGGGAGCAACGCGGGCTCCGGCATGGCGAAGGAGTTCAATATGCGTCACCTGATCAAGCCGGCCCTGATGGCCACGGCGCTGCTGGCAACCCTGCCGGCGGCCGCGCAGGTGACGTCCCCCGGACCGAGCTGGGGTGGCAGCGGCGGGCCGATCCCGGCACCCGGCGGCAGCTATGGCCGCAACGTGCCGATGCCGCCGCCCCCGCGCGTCTCGCCCAATACGCCGCACATGCCGAATACGCCGCCGGTCGTGCATGGCGGCCCCGGCGTGCCGACTGCGGGACCGCGCGTCTGGCAGAATGGCCGCTGGATGGCATTGCCGGCGCGGGGCCCGGTCAAGAACAGCCAGCATGCCGGCAATCGCTGGGGCAACCGGATCGACGGCCGCTGGTATGCCGGTGCGCAGGCGCCCGGCGGCTGGAACGCCTATCGGCGCATGGGCCGTGGCCATCACCTGCCCAATTACTGGATGGGCAGCGGCTTCCGCATCCCGGACTATCTGAGCTGGGGCCTGGCCGCGCCGCCCTACGGCTATTTCTGGGTGCGCTATTATGACGACGCCGTGCTGGTCGACGGCCGCGGCGACGTTTGGGATTCGGTGAGCGGCATCGGCTGGGACGACGGTTATGACGCCGGCGCCTGGGCCGATTCGGGCGGCAGCTATTCCAGTTCCTACAGCTATTCGAGCACGGGCGCCGGCTATCGCGAGCCGATCCAGCCCGTCGATCCGAACGATTATTATGACGGTTACTCCAGGGGGAGTCTGCCGCCGGCTGGTGCGATCGGTGCACCGCCGGCGGCACAGGTCCAGGGCTATTACGGCTCGGGCCAGGCCTATTATGGCGGCGGCTACCAGGCCGGCGCGGCCTATTATGGCGCGCCGGTCGGCACGACCGTGATCGTCATCCCGGGCGCGACCACGACCACCACCACGGTGACCGAGGAAGTGATCGAGAGCCGCGCGACCTATGTCCGCTCGGCCGCGCGCCGTGTGGTGCGCAAGGCGCCGGTGCGGCGCTACCGCGCGCCGGTGAAGTGCTGCGTCTGCGGCTGCCGCTGAGGCTCCAGCAGCGCATCGGGCGCGACTCGCCAAAGTACACGAAGTACAGGCCAAGAGCGGGTTTTCGGGCCCGCAATTTTGACCTTCTCCACGGGAATGCGCCGCATCTCGCAACATAGTTGCGCGGGCGTGATCCTATTCTTCCTGCCGGATCAAAGAGCGGCCGGGCGGTGATCCGGCTGCGCCAGCCCAGCAGGCGAAATCCTACATTGCAAGGCCGTACCTCTACCTCCGTCATGCTGAACTCGTTTCAGCATCCAAGGTGCGGCGGGCGACATCGCTCGATGGAAGAGGCTGTCGCCCGGCCCAACCTTGGACCCTGAAACAAGTTCAGGGTGACGGTGGGAAGGGATTTAGCGTCCGCGTCCCCCGAAGGTCACCAGGCTCTCCGCCCCGTCCGCGCCGATCGACGACACGCCGACAAAGCTGTCGTCGACGATCACGCCCTTCAGGCTCGCCTCGGTGCCGGTCACGTCGAGATGGTCGGTCCAGTCACGCGCATCGGCGCGGCGCCAGTGGATGCGGTACTTCACCGCGCCGGGCACCGCTGCCCATTTCACCGAAGTATCCGACGCGAGCGCGCCGCCGATCGTCACCTTGTCCGGCGCGGCCGGTGCCGCGGCGAGGCGGCGGATCGTCGCGACGTTCACCGCGGTGACCTTGGCGAGATAGGGGAAGTCCATCTTGTCGACCGTGTCGCCCTTGCCGGGGACGAGGTCCTGATGCTGGGCGTCGTAATTCTCGATGCCTACCGAGAAGCGGATTGCCGGATAGCCGAGCTTGTTGAACGGCGTATGGTCGCCGCCGCGCCCGAACCGGTCCGGGCGGCGGACCAGGAAGGCGTCGAGCCCGCCCGGGATGGTGCCGGCAACCTGGTCGACCGCCTTGGCGAGCGCGCGCGAGGGGCCGTCATCCTCGCCGCCATCCGCGCGCAGGCCTTTCAGTGTCTTGGATTCGTCATTCTCGCCGAACGTCTCGGAGAAGACGCGCACCCGGTCCGCGACCTTGCGGCCGTCGGTGCCGACGGTGTTGCCGACGATGTCGTTGTTGAGCACCGCGGTGACCGTCCAGCCGCGCTCCTTCGCCGTCTCGGCGAGCAGCTGCCCGCCGAACAGGCCCTGTTCCTCGCCGGAGAGCGCGGCATAGACGATGGTCGCGCGGAATTTCTGCTTCGACAGGATGCGTGCGGCCTCCAGCACCAGCGCGACGCCCGAGGCGTCGTCATTGGCGCCGGGCGCGTCGGCGGTGGCGTTCATCACGTCGGTGACGCGGCTGTCGATATGGCCCATCACGATGACGACTCGCTTGGGATCGGTGCCGGCCTGGAAGCCGAGCACATCGACGATCTGAACGCCGTTCGGCGCGCGATCGCCGGTGAAGCCACGGGCGATGTTCGCCACCTCGATGCAATTGCACTGGTCGCCGAGGCGCGCGAGCTCGGTGGCGAACCAGCGCCGGGCGGCGCCGATGCCACGCGTGGGATTGTCGGGATCCGAGAGCGTGTGGCGGGTGCCGAAGCTCACCAGCTTCTCGACCGACGCCTTGAGTTTTGCCGGGTCCGGCTTTTCCTGGGCCTGGGCGGGGAGGGCGATCAGGGTGAGCGGAGCGAGGGCGAGGATGCGCATGGCCGTGGAGAGTGGCGGGGGATTTGGGGGTGGTCAATCACCCCGTCACCCCAGCCTTGTGCCGGGGTCCACTGCGCCGCACCGGATGCACTTGAGCCCCTTGTCCGTGGTTCGCCTCTCGGTGGACCCCGGCGCAAGGCCGGGGTGACGAATTAGAGGGCATCGCTCCGATCAGTATTCAACTCAGCCGGTCGATCGCGTCCATGTCGAGCCCGCCCGGAATCACCATCAGCGGCACCGGCAGCTTGCCGGCGTCCGAGCCGGAAAAGTGCGTCACCATAGGTCCCGGCGGGCCACTCGCCGCGGCACCGAGCACCAGCGCGGCGATGTCGCGATTGGCGGCGATCATCTCGTGGACGATCTTCGGTCCGTCGCCTTCGCGCACCGTGATCGAGGGCTGGAGCCCCGATTCGGCGAACAGGGTTCCGGCCGCGCGGGCGACCAGTGCCTCGGCGCGTTCGCGGGCTTCTTCCTCGATCGTGGCCATCACGCCGCCCCATTGGACGAAGTCGGGCTTGGGAATCAGCGCGAGAATTTCGACGTTGCCGTTCGTCTTCACGGCGCGGCGTGCGGCGAAGCGCAGGGCGATTTCCGCCTCCGGGCTCTCGTCGATCACCACCAGATAGGTACGCATGGAAGGTTCCTCTTGGTCGTGCGTTACGTGCCCCGTAGCGTCATTTCCTGCAAGCGCGTCTCTTGACCCGGGGCGGGGGCGGCGCAAAGAGGGCCCGAACCTGTTCAGGGCTCCAACGACGGGAACCTTCATGTCGATCGAAATCAAGATGCCTGCGCTTTCCCCCACCATGGAAGAGGGTACCCTCGCCAAGTGGCTCGTGAAGGAGGGCGATACGGTGAAGTCCGGCGACCTCATGGCCGAGATCGAGACCGACAAGGCCACCATGGAATTCGAAGCGGTGGACGAGGGCGTGATCGCCAAGATCCTCGTCGCCGAGGGTACCGACAATGTGAAGGTCGGCACCGTGATCGCGATCATCGCCGGTGAGGGCGAGGACGCCTCGACCGCCGCGGCTGCGCCGGCCCCGGCAGCTGCCCCGGCTCCAGCCGCTGCCGCCGCTCCGACTCCGGCCGCCGCGCCCGCGCCCGCGCCGACTCCGGCTCCCGCCCAGGCCCAGGCCGCTTCGGGCGACCGCGTGAAGGCCAGCCCGCTCGCCAAGCGTATCGCCGCCGAGAAGGGCGTCGACCTGTCGGGTGTCGCCGGTTCGGGGCCGAACGGCCGAATCGTCAAGGCGGACGTCGAGGGCGCCAAGCCCGGCGCCGCGCCGGCTGCCGCTGCACCGGCCGCTTCGGCTGCTCCCTCGGCTGCTCCGGCTGCCGCTGCCGCCCCGGCCGAGCACAAGCCGGTCTGGTGGGACGAATCGATCCCGCACGAGGCCGAGAAGCTCTCGAACATCCGCAAGACGATCGCGCGCCGTCTCACCGAGTCGAAGCAGACCGTCCCGCACATCTACCTCACGGTCGATATCCGCCTCGATGCGCTGCTCAAGCTGCGCGGCGACCTGAACAAGGCGCTCGATGCCCGCGGCGTGAAGCTGTCGGTCAACGACCTGCTGATCAAGGCGCTCGGCGTGGCGCTGGCCCAGGCACCGAAGTGCAACGTCACCTACACCGGCGAGCAGCTGATCAAGTACAGCCGCGCGGACGTGTCGGTCGCGGTCTCGACTCCGACCGGCCTCATCACCCCGATCATCCGCGACGCCGCCAACAAGGCGGTCTCGGCGATCTCGGCGGAGATGAAGGATCTTGCCGGCCGTGCCCGCGAAGGCAAGCTGAAGCCGGAAGAATATCAGGGCGGCACCGCGTCGCTCTCGAACATGGGCATGTTCGGCATCAAGCAGTTCGAAGCGGTGATCAATCCGCCGCAGGGCATGATCATGGCGATCGGCGCGGGCGAGAAGCGTCCGTACATCGTCGATGACGCGCTGGGCGTGGCCACCGTGATGTCGGCGACCGGCAGCTTCGATCACCGCGCCATCGACGGTGCCGACGGTGCCGAGATGATGAAGATCTTCAAGGAGCTGGTCGAGAATCCCTTCGGGATGATCGCCTGAACCGGAGGGCTGCGCCGATGCGCGTGCTGATCGAAGTGGTGCATATCGTGATCGGGCTGATCGCCGCGGCGTTGATTTCCGCGGCGGCGGCCTGGTCCTATCCGCGCGCGACCGGGGACATCTGGCTGGTCGGCTATGCCTGCATGATCGCGGTGGTGCTGATGGGCATCGGCCCGGTGCGCAAGGCGTTCGCGGCCGACAAGGCGAAGCTGGCGGGCACGGAGCCGCGCGTCGATGGTTGAGCAGGGCGCCGAGCAGCCGAAGACCCAGCCGGCGATTCGCGTCAGCACCATGCCGGCCGACGCCAATGCCTATGGCGACATCTTTGGCGGCTGGCTGATGGGCCAGATGGATCTGGCCGCCGGGCTGGTCGCCGCGCGCCATTCGCGCGGGCGGGCCGTGACCGTCGCGGTCGAGGGCATGAAGTTCCACGCGCCGGTATCGGTCGGCGACGAAGTCTCGGTCTATGCCGAGATCGTCAAGGTCGGCCGCACCTCGATGACGATCGAAGTCCAGTCCTGGCGCCGTGCCCGGCATTCGGAAGAGAGCTGCCTGGTCACCCAGGCGCAGTTCGTCTTCGTCGCGGTGGACGCGAACAAGCGGCCCCGGCCGCTCGATGAAAATGCGGGCTGAGGCCCCTATATCCACACAAACCCAATTGAAGGATTCCTCCCTTGGCTGACACCTATGACGTGATCGTGCTCGGTTCGGGCCCCGGCGGTTATGTGGCGGCGATCCGCGCCGCGCAGCTGGGCCTCAAGACGGCGATCGTCGAGCGCGAGCTGCTGGGCGGCATCTGCCTCAACTGGGGCTGCATCCCCACCAAGGCGCTGCTCCGCTCGTCCGAGATCTTCCATTACATGCAGCACGCCAAGGATTACGGGCTGGCCGCCGAGAAGATCAGCGCCGACCTGGAAGCGGTGGTGAAGCGCTCGCGCGGCGTCGCCAAGCAACTCAACCAGGGCGTCACGCACCTGATGAAGAAGAACAAGATCGCGGTGCACTTCGGCACCGGCGTGCTGACCGCGCCGGGCAAGCTGACCGTGACCGCCGAGGACGGCAAGAAGACCGACATCGAGGCGAAGAACATCATCGTCGCCACCGGTGCTCGTGCGCGTGATCTTCCGTTCGCCAAGGCCGACGGCAAGCGCATCTGGACGTATCGCACCGCGATGACCCCGCCCGAGATGCCGACCAAGCTGCTCGTGATCGGCTCGGGCGCGATCGGTGTCGAGTTCGCCAGCTTCTACAACGACATGGGCGCCAAGGTGACCATCGTCGAGATGCTCGACCGGATCGTGCCGGTGGAAGACAAGGACGTCTCCGCGCATCTCGAGAAGCAGTTCAAGAAGCAGGGCATGGACATCCGTACCGCGACCGGCGTCGAGAAGATCGACGTGACCGGCTCGGGCGTGAAGGCTTCGATCAAGGGCAAGGACGGCAAGGTCACCGTCGAGGAATTCAGCCACGTCATCGTCGCGGTCGGCATCGTGCCGAACACCGAGAATATCGGCCTCGAGACGCTGGGCGTGAAGACCGAGCGTGGCCACATCATCACCGACGCGGCATGCAAGACCAATGTCGCCGGCCTCTATGCGATCGGCGACGTCACCGCGCCGCCGTTCCTCGCCCACAAGGCAAGCCATGAGGGCGTGATCGCGGTCGAGGCGATTGCCGGCAAGCATCCGCACGCGATGGACGTCCGCAACATCCCGGGCTGCACCTATTGCCACCCGCAGATCGCGTCGGTCGGCCTTACCGAGGCGAAGGCCAAGGAAGCCGGCTATGAAGTGAAGGTCGGCAACTTCCCCTTCATCGGCAACGGCAAGGCGATCGCGCTGGGCGAGGCCGAGGGCTTCGTGAAGACGGTGTTCGACGCCAAGACCGGCGAGCTGCTCGGTGCGCACATGATCGGCGCGGAAGTGACCGAGATGATCCAGGGCTACACGATCGGCAAGACGCTGGAGACCACCGAGGCCGAGCTGATGGAGACGGTGTTCCCGCACCCGACGATCAGCGAGACGATGCACGAGGCGGTCCTCGGCGCCTACGGCCGCGCGCTGCACATCTAAGCGGCCTTCACGCTTTGTTGGAGATCTCCTGCCATGTTCCCCGGAACTGGTGGGAGATTCGGCATGCGTGCCTTCAAGCTGATCCTTTCGCTGCTGCCCCTCGTCTATATCGGCGGGCTGCTCTTCTATTTCACCGGCTTCAGCGGCTGGAGCGAGGGACCGCTGGCCTCCGGCCTGGGGCCGA
This sequence comes from Sphingomonas sp. OTU376, assembly GCF_038440415.1. NCBI lineage: Bacteria > Pseudomonadati > Pseudomonadota > Alphaproteobacteria > Sphingomonadales > Sphingomonadaceae > Sphingomonas > Sphingomonas sp. OTU376. The sequence continues at coordinate 10,336 of NZ_JASATQ010000023.1, forward strand.
CCGTGCTCGGGCTCGGCGCGATCGGGTTGCTGTTCTGCATCCCGCTGGTCATCCGCCTGCTCAAGCTGACCATCACGCCGCGCGGCCCCAACCCGGGCAAGGGCATCGATCTGCCGGAGGAGCCGGCCTTCGACGCCGATGCCGCGCTCGCTCGCTATCTGGCCCGCAAGGCTGCCGGGCAGGGCAGCGCCGAGATCCCGCACGCCGAGGATGCGCCGCGCCCGGTGTTCGGCCGCAAGATCAGCTAGGGGCACTGGTTTGATGCGCGTGTCGCCCGCGATCCGGGCGGCGCTCGCCGCGCTTCTTCTCTGCCTTGTCATGCTCGCGCTGTTCTGGCCGGGCGTCGCGATGTTCGACAGCCTCAACCAGTATCAGCAGCTGCTCTCGGAGCGCTATGACGACTGGCACCCGCCGGCGATGGTCCGGCTCTGGTCCCTGTTCCACGGACTGGGCTGGGCCGGCCAGGCGCCGATGTTCCTGCTGCAGATGCTGCTCTACTGGACCGGGCTCGGGCTGGTCGCCGCCGCACTGGCCCGGCAGGGCGCCCGGATTGCCGCGGGGGCGGTGCTGCTGCTCGGCATCTGGCCACCGATCGCGGGCTGGCAGGTCGCGGTGCTCAAGGACGGCCAGATGGCGGGGGCGCTGCTCGCCGCGGTCGGGATCGCCTGCTGGTGGCAGTTGCGGGATCGGCCCATGCCGCGCTGGGCGACCGCGCTGGTCATATTGCTCCTGCTCTACGCCACGCTGGTGCGGATCAACGCGGTGTTCGCCACGGTGCCGCTTGCCTTCGGGCTGCTGGGTACCGGCGCGTGGCGGCCGGTGCGGCACGGGGCGCTGATGCTGGTGGCGATGATCGCCGTGCTGGCCGCGATGCCCCTGGTCAACCACGGCCTGCTGCGCGCGCAGCCCAGCGATGTCGGGCGTTCGCTGCCGATCTACGACCTGGCGGGTATCGCGCATCATGCCGGAGCCGGGGCGGTGCCGGTGCTGCCGGCATCGACATGGCAAAGGGCCGAGGCGCAAGGCTGCATCCGGCCGCTGCTCTGGGATCCGCTGGGCGATCGCTGCGATTTCGTCGCGGACGGGCTGGCACGGGCGGCGCCGGGCGGCAAGCTGACCGGCGTCTGGGTCGGCACGATCGCCCGCCACCCGCTGGCCTATGCCGCGCATCGGCTGGCGCATTGGAACGCGACGATGCGCTGGCTGGTGCCGTGGCGCTACCCGCTCGCCGAGCCGCAGGCGGGCAGCGAGCCGAACACGCTGGGCCTCGGTTCGCCTTCCCCGCGGATCGAGCCCTTCCAGCGGCTGGCGGGCGGGCTGGCCGAAAGCCCGCTCGGCGCGCCGATCCTCTGGCTGGTGGGGGCGCTGGCGGTGGTCGCGCTGGCCTGGCGCCGCGACGATGCGCGCAGCCGGCTGGCCACGACGCTGGCCCTGTCCGCGGTGCTGACCGAGCTCGCCTTCCTGGTGATCAGCGTCGCGGCCGATTATCGCTATCACCTCTGGGCGATGCTCGCGACCGGGCTGGCGATCGCACTGGTGGCGGGTGCCGGGCTGCCGCGACGCGGGCTGGGCATTGCGCTGGCTGTGATGCTGCTGGTCGGCGGGAGCGGGCTTGCGGCGCGGCTTATGCTGCCGCCAGTGGGGGAAACTTACACCGATGCGGCTGGATAAAATCCCCGCCCGAGGAAACTCCGCGATAGGGCTAACCGTTACGCATGGGTAACATGACGATAACGGAGAAGCGGGTTGGCAGAACGCGACGACCACGAGACAGTGTGGCGCAAATTCCATGAAGTGGTGAACATGGCCCCGGCCGAAATAGAGGAATGGCTCGAGACGGCGGAGAGTCGAAAGGTTGGTCAGAAGCGCGATGGCGCGGAGAGCATCGGCCATGCTTCGGGGCGGCGCATCGTCGGTATCCTGCGGACCGACAAGGAAGACCTCGACGGCGGCGACTATGCCCATATGCGCAAGGTGATCGGCTTCGTCGCCCGCCACCGCGCCCAGGGCCCGCATGAGGATTATCGCATCCCCACCTCGCGCTGGCGCTATTCGCTGATGAACTGGGGGCACGACCCCATGAAGGAATAGGCCGATCGAGCAATAGGGCGCGCGCAAGCCACGTGCTTTGGTACTAACGTGGTCATATTTATGGTATAGACATGTGCTGTCCCGCGATTAGGGTGGCGGCATGTCCAGCATCGCGATCCGCATCCTCCTCGCCGCCACTGCGCTGACCCCAGCGCTCGTTGTTCCCATGGCGCCGGTCGTGGCGCGCAATTTCCCCGCGGCAGCGCCGGTCGCGGGCATCGAGGCCTGGCTGGCGAAGCCGGAAGTCGAGCGCTCGCTGAACGATCCCGCGCTGGCCCGTCCGCTGAACCGTGTCGATGCCGATCGGGCGCTTGCCCTGCTGGGTGCCGAGCGCATGCGCGCCGTCTCGGCCAGTGCCGCCGAAGCGGTTGCCGCCAAGCAGATCACCATCGGTGACAAGACGCTGAAATGGGAAAGCAAGACCTTCGGCAATGCCGCGCCGGGCAAGCGCAGCCTGTGGATCTCGATGCATGGCGGCGGCAATGCCGAGCCGGCGGTGAACGACCAGCAATGGCGCAACCAGATCCGCCTCTATGAGCCGGCCGAGGGCATCTATCTTGCCCCGCGCGCGCCGACCGATACCTGGAACCTCTGGCACGAAGGGCATATCGATCCGCTGTTCCAGCAGCTGATCGACGCGCAGGTCGCGATCAACGGCGTCGATCCCAACCGCGTCTATCTGATGGGCTATTCGGCGGGCGGCGACGGCGTGTGGCAGCTTGCCCCGCGGATGGCGGACCGCTTCGCCGCCGCCGCGATGATGGCGGGCCACCCGAATGAATCCTCGGTGCTCGGCCTGCGCAACCTGCCCTTCGCGATCTTCATGGGCGGCGCCGATGCCGCCTATGACCGCAACAAGATCGCCGCCGACAAGACCGCCGAGCTCGACCGGCTGCATGCCGCCGATCCGGCCGGCTATGTCCATATGTCGCGCATCTATCCGGGGCTGCCGCACTGGATGAACCGCAAGGACGCCGAGGCGCTGCCCTGGATGGCCGGCTTCACCCGCGATCCCTGGCCGAAGCGCATCGTGTGGCTGCAGGACGATGTCACGCATGACCGCTTCTACTGGCTGCACATTCCCGATGCGGCGGCGGCCAAGGCCGGCGACACGATCACCGCGTCCGTCGAGGGCCAGACCATCACGCTCACCGGCACCGTGCCGGCGGGCACGACGCTGCGCCTGTCCGACCATCTGCTCAATCTCGATCGCCCGGTGAAGGTGATCGTCAACGGGCGCACCGCCTATTCGGGCAAGGTCGCGCGGACCGGGCTGGCGATCGAGCAGTCTATGCGGGAGCGGGCGGACCTGACTTCGGCGGCAACGGCGATGCTCAAGCTGGGGTGAGGCTGCCTGGTGGTGGCTGATGTAGCTGCTCCCCGGCGAAAGCCGGGGCCCAGGGTTTCTCTTCCGTCTCGCTCGTTACCCCGGGCCCCGGCTTTCGCGGCGGAACTACAAGGTCTGACATGGCGCGAGCACGGGGCGCTACAGCCCCGCCGCATACTCCTTCGTCAGCGCATCCCAGTCATTCCAGTCCGGGTTGCCTGCATAGCTGCGCTTCGCGCCGGTCTCGACCCAGGGGAGCTTCTCGTCGGTCCAGGTCTCGAGGAACGGCCGCGCGTCGTCCGGCGTGTCGAGCATCGTCGTGCGGACATTGACGAACCAGTCGACACCCTCGGCGCGGGTGAACACCCAGCTCTTGCAATGGTCGCAATGGAAGTGATGCGCGACCGGGCCGTGCAGGCCGCCGATCACCGGCACGCCCCGCGTTACTTCAAAGGCGTCCGCCGGCACGGTCAGGGTGAGCGAGAAGGCGCTGCCGGTCATCTTCTGGCAGCCGGTGCAGTGGCAGGCGCTGGTGAGGAAGGGGGCGGCCGTCACTTGGAAGCGCAGCTGGCCACAACGGCATCCCCCCTCGTGTGCCTGGGTCCAGTCGGTCATTCCCCTGCTCCTGTGTCGATTCGCCGCATTGCGCCGTCCTAGCCGGAACGGCGCCCTCAGGCCCGCGTTACTTTCCTCCAAAAGAACAGGAGGATGCCTGCATGAACAGATACTTCTTCGCGCTCGGCCTGGGGCCGGCGTTCGCGTTGGGCGCCTGTGGCGGCAGCGAACCGGTGACCACGGTGGACAATATCGTCGCGACCGACACGATCATCCCCGAGAACAGCATCGATGCCAATGCCGCCACCGGTACGCTCAACGAGGCAAGCGGCGCTGCGGTGATGACCGGTCAGACCTTCGCCGACACCGCCGGTGCCAGCGATGCCTATGAAGTCGCGGCGGGCAAGCTTGCGGCGCAGAAGGCGAGCACGCAGGCGCTCAAGGATTTCGGCGGGATGATGGTCACCGCCCACACCGGGTCCACCGCTAAGCTCAAGGCCGCCGGGGCGAAGGCGACGCCGGCGATCGTGCCGAACGCGAAGCTCAGCGCCGAGCAGGAAGCCAATCTCGCCACGCTGCGCGACACCACCGGCGCGGATTTCGACACTGCCTACAAGGCGCAGCAGGTCGTCGCGCACGAGAAGACGCTGGCGGCGGTGCAGGACTATGCGAAGAACGGCACGGTGCCGCAGCTCAAGGCCTTCGCCGCCGAGATCGCGCCGGTCGTCCAGCAGCATCTCGACAAGATACGCGGGCTCTAGAACGCGAAAGGGGCGCGCTCCCCCCGGGAAGCGCGCCCCTTATGTCCCGCGAAAAGCCGGTGGGCTTATTCGTTCGCCGCCGCCGCGAAGGGCGAGGGCGCAGCCTCGACCGGGCGGGGCCCCGCCGGCGCTGCCGGAGCCGCTGCCTGGACGGTGCTCATATGCTTCAGGCGACCGTCGATATGGCCGCCATTCTCGATCGTGATGTTCTCATATTCGACATCGCCGGTGATCTTGGCCGAACGCTCGATGGTGAGCTGGCGCACGCGCACCGTGCCTTCGATCGCGCCGGCAAGGCGGGCGGTCTCGGCAGTGACGTTGCCGAAGATCTGGCTCTCGGCGCCCTGGGCCAGGCTGCCGCAATGGACATCGCCCTCGATGCGGCCGTCGATATGCAGGTCGGCGGTGGCGGAGACATTGCCGGTCACCGTCACGTCCGGACCGATTACCGAGAACATGCCGCGCTTGCCGTTTCCGCTGCTCTGCTGCGGCGGGGCCGGCGGCATTGCCGGACGCTCATCCCGATCGCGACCACGATTATTGCTGTTGAACATCCACGCTACTCCCCAAATTCGGAACCCGAATCCCTTGCGATACCTCTAGCATAACGCAGGGAAGCCGACATCGGCCAAAAGCGGGGGCGAAAGCGCGGCGAGCGTTCCAGAGAGGGATTGTCGTTCGCGGCCGGGCAACGGGCGCGGCAAAGCCACGCTGCGCCGAGCATCGTTACGCCGGCGACGAGCTGCGGGATGGGCCCCGCGCCCAGGGCCGCGAGCGTTCCCGCAAGCGCCAGCGGCCCGGCGAATCGCTCGCGAGGCAGCAATGCGAAGCCGAGCGCGGCGGGCACCAGCAGCGCGGCGGCGCCAACCTGCGGCAGCACGACCAGCGGCAGCAGCGTGGCGGGCAGGGCGGCCTTCACCCGCGAGCCCGGGGGCAGGGCGGTCAGCTGTGCCAGATGCCAGGCCAGGAACCCGGTTCCCCCGGTGATCGCCAGCCCGAACAGCTCCCAGGAAAGCAGCGAGGCAGGGCCCGACAGCACCGGCCCGACCCCGCCGAGCAGCAGAGTCGCGATCAGCGCGGCAAGAGCTGCCACCAAGGGGTTGAATCGGGATGCGTAACGAACCATCTTCTGGGCTCTAGCCCGGCACTGGTTGACGCTCTGTTATCCCGCCGGCCGACTCAGTTGACCCGTCAGCCCCCCATCGCTATAGGCGCCCCCGTCCCACAAGGGACCGGCACGTCCGGTCGCGATTCCTTGCGGGGCAAGAGCTGAACGTTGCTGGAGACGCAATGGCCCGGGGGGTCGAGTACACCCGGGGCCTTTTCGTATTCTCAAACACAGGGTTCCAGCAAAGTAACCGCCGGCCACGGCCGGTAACATAAGGTGAAGGGCTTCATGCCGACGATTAACCAGCTGGTCCGCAAGGGCCGCGAACTGCAGAAGACCAAGTCGAAGGTCCCTGCGATGGAGCAGAACCCGCAGAAGCGCGGCGTCTGCACCCGCGTCTATACGACGACCCCGAAGAAGCCGAACTCGGCGCTCCGCAAGGTTGCCAAGGTCCGCCTGACCAACCAGCGCGAAGTCATCAGCTACATCCCGGGCGAAGGTCACAACCTTCAGGAGCACTCGGTTGTTCTGATCCGCGGCGGCCGTGTCCGCGATCTTCCCGGCGTGCGCTACCACGTCCTGCGCGGCGTGCTCGATACGCAGGGCGTCAAGGATCGTCGCCAGTCGCGTTCGAAGTACGGCGCCAAGCGTCCCAAGTAATCACAGCCATAGTAAGCCCCGGACAGGTTCCGGATCGGCTGAAGTTTTAGAAGGAAATTCAAGATGGCTCGTCGTCGTCGCCCAGAGAAGCGCGAAATCCTGCCGGATCCCAAGTTCGGTGATATCGTTCTCTCGAAGTTCATGAACTCGGTCATGCTGGACGGTAAGAAGTCCGTTGCCGAGGGCATCGTCTATTCGGCCCTGGAAACCGTCGAGACTCGCGCCAAGCGCGATCCGATCGGCGTGTTCCATGACGCGCTGAACAACATCAAGCCGGGCATCGAAGTCCGCAGCCGCCGCGTCGGCGGTGCGACCTACCAGGTGCCGGTTGAAGTTCGTCCGGAGCGTGCGCAGGCCCTCGCGATCCGCTGGCTGATCACCTCGGCCCGCAATCGCAGCGAGAACACCATGTCGGCACGCCTTTCGGGCGAGCTGCTGGACGCCTCGAACAACCGCGGCAACGCGGTGAAGAAGCGCGAAGACACCCACCGTATGGCCGAGGCGAACCGCGCCTTCAGCCACTACCGCTGGTAAGTCTTTCTCCAGCGCCGGCACGTCTGGCGTTGGAAATTTTCGTTCCTACATATCGGGGAGCTGGATCGTCCGGCTCCCCACATCCTTAAGGAAACCAGGTCATGGCCCGCAGCCATCCGCTCGAGCGTTACCGCAATATCGGCATCATGGCGCACATCGACGCCGGCAAGACGACGACGACCGAGCGCATCCTCTACTACACCGGCAAGTCCTACAAGATCGGCGAAGTGCACGAAGGCACCGCGACGATGGACTGGATGGAGCAGGAGCAGGAGCGTGGCATCACGATCACCTCGGCTGCGACCACCTGCAAGTGGCGCGCGGAAGAGGGCAAGGGTGAAGAGCACCTGATCAACATCATCGACACCCCGGGCCACGTCGACTTCACCATCGAAGTCGAGCGTTCGCTCCGCGTGCTCGACGGTGCCGTGGCGTGCTTCGACGGCGTTGCCGGCGTTGAGCCGCAGTCGGAAACCGTGTGGCGCCAGGCCGACAAGTACGGCGTGCCGCGCATGTGCTTCGTCAACAAGCTCGATCGCACCGGTGCGAACTTCTATTTCTGCGTCGACTCGATCGTCGAGCGCCTGGGCGCGCGTCCGGCCGTGCTTTATCTGCCGATCGGCATCGAGGGCGGCTTCAAGGGCCTGGTGGACCTGGTCGAGAACCGCGCGATCATCTGGCTCGAAGAGAGCCTGGGCGCGAAGTTCGAATATCAGGACATCCCCGATGACCTGAAGGAAAAGGCCGCCAAGTATCGCAGCGACCTGATCGAGATGGCCGTCGAGCAGGACGACGCCCTGATGGAAGCGTATCTCGAGGGCAACGAGCCTTCGGTCGCCGACCTGAAGAAGCTGATCCGCAAGGGTACGCTTGCCATGTCGTTCGTGCCGATCGTCTGCGGTTCGGCGTTCAAGAACAAGGGCGTGCAGCCCCTGCTCGACGCCGTTGTCGACTATCTGCCTTCGCCGCTGGACATTCCCGACGTGCAGGGCGTGAAGCTCGACGGCGAGACCCCGGATTCGCGTCCGGCCTCGGACACCGCGCCGCTTTCGCTGCTCGCGTTCAAGATCATGAACGATCCGTTCGTCGGCTCGCTCACCTTCGCCCGCATCTACTCGGGCACCCTCACCAAGGGTCAGTATCTGAACTCGGTGAAGGACAAGAAGGAGAAGATCGGCCGTATGCTCCTGATGCACGCGAACTCGCGTGAGGACATCGATGAAGCACGCGCTGGCGACATCGTCGCGATCGCGGGCCTCAAGGAGACCACGACCGGCGATACGCTGTGCGACACCGCGAACCCGATCATCCTGGAGCGCATGGAGTTCCCGGAGCCGGTTATCGAGCTGTCGGTGGAGCCGAAGACCAAGGCCGACCAGGAGAAGATGGGCCTCGCCCTGAACCGTCTGGCCGCCGAGGATCCCTCGTTCCGCGTTTCGACCGACCACGAGTCGGGCCAGACCATCATCAAGGGCATGGGCGAGCTCCATCTCGAGATCCTGGTCGACCGCATGAAGCGCGAGTTCAAGGTCGAGGCGAATGTCGGCGCGCCGCAGGTGGCGTATCGCGAGTATCTCGCGAAGCCGGTGGACATCGACTACACGCACAAGAAGCAGTCGGGCGGCACCGGTCAGTTCGGCCGCGTCAAGGTCAAGCTGACTCCGGGCGAGCGCGGTTCGGGCTTCGTCTTCAAGGACGAAGTCAAGGGCGGCAACATCCCGAAGGAGTATATCCCGGCGATCGAGAAGGGCTTCCGCGAGACCGCCGAGACGGGTTCGCTGGTCGGCTTCCCGATCATCGACTTCGAAGTGCTGCTCTATGACGGTGCGTACCACGACGTCGACTCGTCGGCGCTGGCCTTCGAAATCACCGCCCGCGCCGCAATGCGCGAAGCGGCCCAGAAGTCCGGCATCAAGCTGCTCGAGCCGGTGATGAAGGTGGAAGTCGTGACCCCCGAGGACTATCTCGGCGACGTCATCGGCGACATCAACAGCCGCCGTGGTCAGATCCAGGGCACCGACAGCCGCGGCAACGCGCAGACCGTCGATGCCATGGTGCCGCTGGCGAACATGTTCGGTTACGTGAACCAGCTCCGCTCGTTCACCCAGGGTCGTGCGCAGTACTCGATGCAGTTCTCGCACTATGACGAAGTGCCGCCGAACGTGGCAGACGAAGTGAAGGCGAAGCTCGCCTGACGCGCTTAGCGCTTGGGCTGGCGTAACTTGAAAACAGCCGCTATGGGGCCGCCTTCCGGCGAATCCCCTGGCGGCGCGGAATCAGAGATCAGAAGGTAGGAAAACAATGGCGAAGGCAAAGTTTGAGCGGAACAAGCCGCACCTCAACATCGGCACCATCGGTCACGTCGACCACGGCAAGACCTCGCTGACGGCCGCTATCACCAAGGTCCTGGCAGAGAACGTTGCGGGTAACGCCGCCGTCGACTTCGCCAACATCGACAAGGCTCCGGAAGAGCGCGAGCGCGGCATCACCATCTCGACCGCGCACGTCGAGTACGAGACCGACAAGCGTCACTATGCGCACGTCGATTGCCCGGGCCACGCCGACTATGTGAAGAACATGATCACCGGCGCCGCGCAGATGGACGGTGCGATCCTCGTGGTCGCCGCCACCGACGGCCCGATGCCGCAGACCAAGGAGCACATCCTGCTCGCTCGCCAGGTCGGCGTGCCGACCATGGTCGTCTTCCTGAACAAGGTCGACCTGGTCGAGGACGAGGAAATCCTCGAGCTCGTCGAGATGGAAATCCGCGAAGAGCTGTCGCGTCGTGAGTTCGACGGCGACAACATTCCGATCATCCGTGGTTCGGCTACCGCCGCTCTCTCGGGCTCGGACGACAAGCTCGGCAAGGACGCGATCCTGGCTCTCATGGCCGCCGTCGACGAGTCGATCCCGCAGCCGGAGCGTCCGGTCGATCAGCCGTTCATGATGCCGATCGAAGACGTGTTCTCGATCTCGGGCCGCGGCACCGTGGTGACCGGTCGCGTCGAGACCGGCATCGTCAAGGTTGGTGAGGAAGTCGAGATCGTCGGCATCCAGGAGTCGGTCCGCAAGACCACCGTCACCGGCGTGGAAATGTTCCGCAAGCTGCTCGACGAAGGTCGTGCAGGCGACAACATCGGCGCGCTGATCCGCGGCGTCGGCCGTGACGAAGTCGAGCGTGGCCAGGTTCTGGCCAAGCCGGGTTCGATCAAGCCGCACACCGACTTCAAGTCGGAAGTGTACGTGCTGTCGAAGGACGAAGGTGGCCGTCACACGCCGTTCTTCGCCAACTATCGTCCGCAGTTCTACTTCCGTACCACGGACGTGACCGGCACGATCGAGCTGCCGGAAGGCACCGAGATGGTGATGCCGGGCGACAACGTCGCTCTCGGCATCAAGCTGATCGCTCCGATCGCTATGGACGTCGGCCAGCGCTTCACGATCCGCGAAGGCGGCCGCACCGTGGGTGCAGGCGTCGTTGCCGAGATCCAGAAGTAAGCTTCACCCTTTAGGGTAGAGTTCGAAGGGCCCGGTCTCCGAAAGGAGGCCGGGCCTTTTCGTTTGGATATCGCGTGCAAGGAAAGGCTGGTGGGTGCCTTAAGCCCGGCAGTTCCCCGGCGAAGGCCGGGCCCCAGGATCGGCGCACTATCGATGGCGCGGGAGCCTCACGATCGACATTGCAGCTGGGCCCTGGCCTTCGCCGGGGAACTGGAGGTTGGATGGCGAGACGCCGGCGAGCTGATGCTACGGTCCGGCGTCATCCCCGCCTTCGCAGGGATGACGGAGCAGAAAGGGTGGGGCGCTCCGCGTAGGTTGCCTCCTGCATACCGGCCCTTTGTGCACCCCTCCCGCGCAGGAAGGGGCGCACCAACCTGCCTCAGGAGAGCTCGCTAGCCTCCAGCGGATACTCGTTCTCCAGCGCTTCGGCTGCCTTCTTCCGCGTGCCGTCGGGCAGGGCGACCAGACCGATCGCGGTCAGCGGGCCGCCCGGCGCCGCCATCTGCAGATAGAGCTTCAGGAAGTCCTTGAGTGCCGGCAGTTCCTTGAGGCGCGCCTTGCGGACATAGAGGAACAACGTGCGGGCGCCGGGGTACTGGCCGCCGGAGATGGTCTTGGCGCCCGGTGTGATCCCGTCGATCGGCACGCCGCGCAGCGCGGCGGCGTTCTGCTCCAGCCGGGCATAGCCGAACAGGCCGAGGGCCTTCGGGTTCTGCTTGAGCGCGGAGACGATCTCGGCGTCGTCCTCGCCCTTCTCGACATAGGCGCCATCGGTGCGCACGCGCTGGCAGGCGACGTCGAACTGCGAAGGGTCGGGGCTCTTCAGCAGCTCGCTCGCCTGGGGCATCGCCGCCAGGCAGCCGACGCGCAGGATCAATGCCTCGAACATCTCGCGCGTGCCGCTGCCCTTCGGGTGGCCCAGTACCAGGATCGGAATGGCGGGCAGCGTGGCATTCACATCGTGCCAGGTCCTGGCGGTATTGGGCTTGCCGCGCGGATTGGCCGCAAGCGCCAGATAGATGTCCTGGCTGGTCAGCTTCAGCTTCGGCCCCTGCACCGACCCCGCCAGCGCGAGGCCGTCGAGGCCGATCCGGATCTCGAGGATGTCGCCGGCGCCGGCCGCGTTGCAGGCGTTGAATTCGACGCGGGTCATGCGGCGCGACGCGTCGAGCAGGTCGGGCGCCTTGCCGTTCACCGGCTTGCAGAAGGCCCGCGCGCCCTCGCCGGTGCCCACCGCGGCGATCTCCGGCATCGGCTGCTTCTTGTCCTTCTTGACGAACGCCTCGCCGACGGCCCTGGTGAACGGGAATACGGTGGCGGAGCCGGTAGCGGTGATCGCCGATGGGCTGGTGTTGCACGAAGCGAGCAGCAGGGCTGCCAGCGTGACGGCAGAGGTTCCCCTAAGCATCTCTTTCCCCTACGACACAAAGGCGCAGGGCACGCGCGCCCATCCGGGCTTGTTGCCGAGCTGCGTTACCGGGGCATGACGCGGGCCTGGCCGGCGAGGGCGGGGCATCGCAGGCGATCAAAATCCGCCGCGCCCCTTGACCCGAATCGCCTCTGCCTGTAGGGGCCGCGCCTTCGGTTCACACATACAGCAAGAGCCTCGTTCAGCGGGGCCCGCTCTTTCGCATTGGTAGGGACATGGAAACGCAGAATATCCGTATTCGCCTGAAGGCGTTCGATCATCGAGTGCTCGACCAGGCGACCGGCGACATCGCCGACACTGCCCGCCGTACCGGCGCTCTCATCCGTGGCCCGATCCCGCTTCCGACGAAGATCGAGAAGTTCACGGTCAACCGTGGCCCGCACATCGACAAGAAGTCGCGCGAGCAGTTCGAAGTGCGCACCTACAAGCGCATGCTCGACATCGTGCAGCCGACCCCGCAGACCGTGGACGCGCTGATGAAGCTCGACCTCGCCGCCGGCGTCGACGTCGAGATCAAGCTGGCCTGAGCCAGTCAGAGACCCCTGCGAAAGCGGGGGTCTTTTCACGTCCCGCCGCATCCTTCGCAGGAATGCAGGTGAGGGGGTGGACAGGGAAGCGCTGCTGACGTAAAGGCGCGCCTCCACACGAGATTCGCGATTCCCCTGAGGGGGATTCGCCAGGTTCCTCCACCGGGTCGATCTGATCCAACGCAAGGAACCGGAGGGCGCCACGGGCGCACTCGCATCGCGATAGGGATACCGCCGGCCTCTTCGGAGAACCGGGCCTGCGTCCCCCGTCGCCTCTTCCTTCGGGAGGGGGTTCAGCCCGGACGGGGGCTCGCATCATATTTTCGGGCTGAAGCACGCACCCGTGGGAATTCCCCCTCGGGTGCCTATGCATAGGAGCAACTGGTCATGCGCACTGGCGTGATCGCGAAGAAGTTGGGGATGACCCGCCTGTTCCAGGACGACGGCCGCCACGTGCCCGTCACCGTCCTGGCCCTCGAAGGCGTTCAGGTCGTCTCCGTCCGCGAAAAGGATCGTGACGGTTACACTGCCGTCCAGCTCGGCGCCGGCACGGCGAAGAGCAAGAATGTCGCCAAGCCGCAGCGCGGCCACTTCGGCAAGGCCGAAGTCGAGCCCAAGGCTGTCGTCCATGAGTTCCGCGTCGACGCGGACGGCCTGCTCGAAGTGGGCGCCGAGATCTCGGCCGACCACTATGTCGCCGGCCAGTTCGTCGACATCCAGGGCAAGACCCAGGGCAAGGGCTTCGCCGGCGGCATGAAGCGTTGGGGCTTCGGCGGTCTGCGCGCCACCCACGGCGTCTCGGTCTCGCACCGCTCGCTCGGTTCGACCGGTCAGCGCCAGGATCCGGGCAAGGTCTTCAAGAACAAGAAGATGGCTGGCCACATGGGTGACAAGTTCCGCACCCAGCAGAATCTCGAGATCGTCGGCACCGACGTCGAGCGCGGCCTGATCTTCGTCAAGGGCTCGGTCCCTGGCTCGAAGGGTGGCTGGCTGTTCGTCAAGGACGCCGTCAAGGTCGCCCGTCCTGCCGAAGCGCCGTTCCCGGCCGGCATCAAGTCGGTCGCCAACAACAACGACACCGCCCCCGCGGAGACTCCGGCCGAAGTGACCGAGGCTCCTGAGGCGACCGAAGGCCAGGAGGGCTAAGTGAAGGTCAAGGTTCAAACCCTCGACGCCAAGGCATCGGGCGACATCGAGCTCAACGACACCGTTTTCGGTGTCGAGCCGCGCGCCGACATCCTGCACCGCGTCGTCACCTGGCAGCTCGAGAAGCGTCGCGCCACCGCGCGCGGCACTCGCGAGCGTGCTGACGTCGCCCGCTCGGGCAAGAAGTTCGGTCGCCAGAAGGGCGGCGGTACCGCCCGTCACGGCGATCGCCGCGCTCCGGTGTTCATCGGCGGTGGTAAGGCGCACGGCGCCCGCGTTCGCGACTTCAATCCGTCGCTGAACAAGAAGATCCGCGCGCTCGGTCTGAAGATGGCGCTCAGCAGCCATGCCAAGGCAGGTTCGCTGGTCGTCCTCGACGCCTTCGGCACCGCCAAGACCGCAGAGCTCAAGGCGCAGTTCGCCAAGCTCGGCACCGGCAAGACCGCGCTGGTGATCGACGGCGAGGCCGGCAACGGCTTCCTCGCCGCCCGCAACCTGGTGGGCGTCAACGTCCTCCCGGCGGTCGGCGCCAACGTCTATGACATCCTGAAGCACGACACGCTGGTCCTGACCCGCGCTGCCGTCGAGAAGCTGGAGGCGCGCTTCAATGGCTAAGAAGCAGGCAGCCGCGATCGACAACCGTCACTATGACGTGATTGTCGCGCCGCACATCACCGAGAAGTCGACCCTGGTCTCCGAGCACAACGCCGTTGTGTTCAAGGTCGCCGGCGACGCCACCAAGCCCGAGATCAAGGCCGCCGTCGAGGCGATCTGGAAGGTCAAGGTGACTGGCGTCAACACGATCGTCCAGAAGGGCAAGACCAAGAAGTGGAAGGGTGCGCCCTACCAGCGCTCGGACATCAAGAAGGCTATCGTGACCCTCGCCGACGGTGAGCAGATCGACGTGACCTCGGGGGTCAATTCGTAATGGCACTCAAGAATTACAATCCGACGTCGCCTGGCGTCCGCGGCCTGATCCTGATCGACCGTTCGGCCCTGTACAAGGGTCGTCCGGTCAAGGCTCTGACCGAGGGCAAGACCAAGACCGGCGGCCGCAACAACAAGGGCCATGTGACCTCGCGCGGCATCGCGGGCGGCCACAAGCAGCGCTATCGTATCATCGATTTCAAGCGCCGCCTGTGGGACGTCGAGGGCACTGTCGAGCGGATCGAGTATGACCCGAACCGCACCGCCTTCATCGCGCTCGTGAACTACGGCGCCGACGAAGCCGGCAAGGATCGCGTCGCCTACATCATCGCGCCGCAGCGCCTCGCCGTTGGCGACAAGGTGATCGCCGGCAAGAAGACCGACGTGAAGCCGGGCAACGCCATGGAGCTGGGCCAGATGCCGGTCGGCACCATCGTCCACAACGTGGAGATGAAGCCGGGCAAGGGTGGCCAGATCGCCCGTTCGGCAGGCACCTATGTCCAGGTCGTCGGTCGTGACCGCGGCATGGTCATCGTTCGCCTGAACTCGGGCGAGCAGCGCTACATCCACGGCAACTGCATGGCGACCGTTGGTGCGGTGTCCAACCCGGACAACCAGAACACCAACCTCGGCAAGGCTGGCCGTAACCGCTGGAAGGGCATCCGCCCGCTGACCCGCGGTGTTGCGAAGAACCCGGTCGACCACCCGCACGGCGGTGGTGAAGGCCGGACCTCGGGCGGCCGTCATCCGGTCACCCCGTGGGGCAAGCCGACCAAGGGTGCGCGCACCCGCCACAACAAGGCGACGGACAAGATGATCATCCGCAGCCGTCACGCGAAGAAGAAGGGCTAACCCATGGCTCGCTCCGTTTGGAAGGGTCCGTTCGTGGACCTCCACCTGCTCAAGAAGGCGCAGACCGCGCAGGAGCAGGGCACCCGCGCCGGTCCGATCAAGACCTGGTCGCGCCGCTCGACGATCCTGCCGGATTTCGTCGGCCTGACGTTCAACGTCTACAATGGCCGCAAGTTCGTGCCGGTCTCGGTCAACGAGGACATGGTTGGCATGAAGCTCGGCGAGTTCGCGCCGACCCGGTACTTCCCGGGCCACGCCGCCGACAAGAAGGGTAAGCGCTAATGTCGAAGCCCCAGGCTCCCCGCAAGGTCGGTGACAAGGAAGCCCTTGCCGTCGCCACGCAGATCCGCGGTTCGGCCCAGAAGCTGAACCTCGTCGCCGGTCTCATCCGCGGCAAGAAGGCCGAGGACGCGCTGAACATCCTTCAGTTCTCGACCAAGGCGATGGCAGTGGACGCCCGCAAGGTTCTCGCCTCGGCGATCGCCAACGCGGAAAACAACCATAACCTCGACGTCGACGCGCTCGTCGTCGCCGAGGCTTCGGTCGGCAAGTCGATCACGATGAAGCGCTTCGCGACCCGCGGCCGTGGCAAGTCCACCCGCATCCTGAAGCCGTTCAGCCGTCTTCGCATCGTCGTCCGCGAGCAGGAAGAAGCATAATGGGTCACAAGAGCAACCCGATCGGCCTCCGCCTCCAGGTCAACCGTACCTGGGACAGCCGCTGGTTCGCCGAAGGCGCCGATTACGGCCGCCTTCTCATGGAGGACCTCAAGATCCGCAAGTACATCCTCGAGACGCTGCCCCAGGCCGCAATCTCGAAGGTGGTGATCGAGCGTCCGGCCAAGCTGTGCCGCGTTTCGATCTACGCTGCCCGTCCCGGTGTCATCATCGGCAAGAAGGGCTCGGACATCGAGAAGCTGCGCAAGACGCTGTCCTCGATGACCTCGAGCGACGTGAGCCTGAACATCGTCGAGATCCGCAAGCCGGAAGTCGACGCCAAGCTCGTCGCCCAGGGCATCGCTGACCAGCTCGAGCGTCGTATCGCCTTCCGCCGCGCCATGAAGCGTGCGGTGCAGTCGGCCATGCGCCTCGGTGCCGAAGGCATCCGGATCAACTGCGGTGGCCGTCTCGGCGGCGCCGAGATCGCCCGTTCGGAATGGTATCGCGAAGGTCGCGTTCCGCTGCACACGCTGCGCGCGAACATCGATCACGCCACTGCCGAAGCGCACACCGCCTATGGCGTCTGCGGCGTGAAGGTGTGGATCTTCAAGGGCGAGATCCTCGGCCACGATCCGATGGCGACCGATCGCCTCAACCTGGAGTCGCAGACGACGGGCGTTCGCCCGGCGCGCGACGACCACCGTCGCTAAGGGTAGGACAGAACAATGCTGCAACCGAAGCGCACCAAGTTCCGCAAGGCCTTCAAGGGCCGCATCCATGGCGACGCCAAGGGTGGCACTGCGCTGAACTTCGGGTCGTATGGCCTGAAGGCGATGGAGCCGGAGCGGATCACCGCCCGCCAGATCGAAGCGGCTCGCCGCGCGATCACCCGTCACATCAAGCGCCAGGGCCGTCTCTGGATCCGCATCTTCCCGGACGTCCCCGTGTCGTCCAAGCCCGCCGAAGTCCGCATGGGCTCGGGCAAGGGTTCGCCGGAGTTCTGGGTCGCCCGCGTCAAGCCGGGCCGCATCCTGTTCGAGCTGGACGGCGTGCCGGGTCCGCTCGCTGCTGAAGCTTTCGAGCGCGCGGCGATGAAGCTGCCGATCAAGGTCAAGGTCGTGGCTCGCCTCGGCGATACCTCGCACCTGGAGGGTTGATAGAATGACCAAGGCTACCGATCTTCGTGCGAAGACCGAAGACCAGCTGAGCGAAGAGCTCGGCAACCTGAAGCGCGAGGCGTTCAACCTCCGCTTCCAGGCCGCGACCAGCCAGCTCGAGAAGCCGAGCCGCGTTCGCGAGGTCCGTCGTGACATCGCCCGCATCAAGACGCTGCAGAACGAGCGCTCGCGCTCGGCTGCGAAGTAAGGAACGAGACCATGCCGAAGCGCGTGCTGACCGGGAACGTGGTTTCCGACAAGGGCGACAAGACGGTCGTCGTGCTCGTGGAGCGTAAGGTGAAGCACCCGCTCTACGGCAAGATCATCCGTCGCTCGAAGAAGTATCATGCCCATGACGAGGGCAACGAGTACAAGGCCGGCGAGACCGTGCGCATCGAAGAGACTGCGCCGATCTCCAAGCTGAAGACCTGGAAGGTGATCGAGCGGGTGAACACCCACGCGACCCCGACCAAGTCGGACGCCGCCGCCTAATCTTTTTAACTGGAACCCCCGGGCAGGTCCCGGAAGGCCAAACGAGAAGGAACCGGATCGATGATCCAGATGCAGTCCAATCTCGACGTCGCTGACAACAGCGGCGCGAAGCGGGTGCAGTGCATCAAGGTGCTGGGCGGATCGAAGCGTCGCTTCGCCTCCGTGGGCGACGTCATCGTCGTCAGCATCAAGGAAGCTGCTCCCCGCGGTAAGGTGAAGAAGGGTGACGTGCACCGCGCCGTCATCGTCCGCACCGCCAAGGACGTCCGCCGCGCCGATGGCTCGGTCATTCGCTTCGACGGCAATGCTGCCGTCCTGGTCAACAAGAACGAGGAGCCGATCGGCACCCGTATCTTTGGCCCGGTGGTCCGCGAGCTGCGCTCGAAGGGCTTCATGAAGATCATTTCGCTCGCCCCCGAGGTGCTGTGATGGCTGCTGCCAAGATCAAGAAGGGCGACCAGGTCGTCGTACTGTCCGGCAAGGACAAGGGCCGTACCGGCGAAGTCGTCAAGGCTCTCCCCAAGGAGGGCAAGGTTGTCGTGTCGGGCGTGAACGTCGCCGTGCGTCACCGCAAGCCGAGCCAGACCAACCCGCAGGGTGGCCTGGAGCGTTCGGAAGCGCCGCTGGCGGTCTCCAAGGTCGCGCACGTGACCAAGGACGGCAAGCCGACGCGCGTCCGCTTCGAGGAGCGTGACGGCAAGAAGGTTCGCGTCGCCGTCAAGACCGGGGAGGTCATCAATGGCTGATTCCTACACGCCGCGCATGCGCAAGCTCTATGACGAGACCATCGCCAAGGCGATGACCGAGAAGTTCGGTTACAAGAACGTCATGGAAGTGCCGAAGATCGAGAAGATCGTGCTCAACATGGGCGTCGGCGAAGCCACCCAGGACAAGAAGAAGGTCGATCAGGCCGCTTCTGAAATGGAGCTGATCGCGGGCCAGAAGCCGGTGATCACCAAGGCGAAGAAGTCGATCGCGCAGTTCAAGCTGCGCGAGGGCATGCCGATCGGCGCGAAGGTCACCCTTCGCCGCGAGCGCATGTACGAGTTCCTCGACCGCTTCATCACGATCGCGCTGCCGCGCGTTCGCGACTTCCGTGGCCTCAACCCGAAGTCGTTCGACGGCCGTGGCAACTATGCCTGCGGTCTCAAGGAGCAGCTGATCTTCCCGGAAATCAGCTACGATAAGGTCGACAAGATCCGCGGCATGGACGTGATCGTGACCACCACCGCGAAGACCGACGAGGAAGCTCGCGAGCTTCTCCGTCTCTTCGGTTTCCCGTTCCCGCAGGATGCGGACGGCGAAGCCAAGGCCGCGTAAAGGAAAGAGAACTTAAGTCATGGCGAAACTGAGTTCCGTGAATAAGAACGAGCGTCGCAAGCTGCTGGTGAAGAAGTACGCCGGCAAGTATGCGAAGCTGAAGGCGATCGCGAATGACGAGAGCCTCGATGAGACCGAGCGTCTCATCGCGCGTCTCAAGATGGCCGAGCTGCCGCGCAACGGCAACCCGACCCGCATTCGCAACCGGTGCGAGCTCACCGGTCGCCCCCGCGGTTACTACCGCAAGTTCCGTCTCGCTCGTGTGATGCTGCGTGATCTGGCCAACAAGGGCCTCATCCCCGGCGTTACCAAGTCGAGCTGGTAAGGATCACGAAGATGGCAGTGACCGATCCCCTGGGTGATATGCTCACCCGCATCCGCAACGGCCAGCGCGCCCGCAAGGACTCTGTCCTTACGCCGGCGAGCAAGCTGCGTGCGCGCGTTCTCGATGTGCTCCAGCGCGAAGGCTACATCCGTGGCTACAGCGAAGAGCAGATGGGCCCCGCAGCGGGCATCCGCATCGAGCTGAAGTATTTCGAGGGCCAGCCGGCGATCAAGCACGTCGCGCGCATCTCGAAGCCGGGCCGCCGCGTCTACTCGGGCAGCCAGGAGCTTCCCCGCGTTCGCAACGGCCTGGGCATCACGATCGTCTCGACGCCTCGCGGCGTTCTCTCGGACGCGGAAGCGCGCGAGCAGAATGTCGGCGGCGAAGTGCTGGCGGAGGTGTTCTAATGAGCCGCATCGGTAAGAAGCCGGTCACCATCCCCGCTGGCGTCACCGCCACGCTGGACGGCGACCAGGTCTCGGTGAAGGGCCCCAAGGGCACTCTGTCGATCCCGAAGGCTGATCTGATCAGCTATGAGCTCGTCGAAGGCGGCATCTCGGTGCAGCCGGCGAACGACACCAAGCGCGCCCGTGCCTTCTGGGGCATGCAGCGTACCCTGGTGCAGAACCTCGTCACCGGCGTGACCACCGGCTTCTCGAAGAAGCTGCTGATCACCGGCGTCGGTTACCGTGCGGCTGCGCAGGGCAAGGTGCTCAAGCTCCAGCTCGGCTATTCGCACGACGTGAACATCGACGTGCCGGAAGGCATCGAGATCAAGACCCCGGACCAGACCACGGTCGAGATCTCGGGCATCGACAAGCAGAAGGTCGGCCAGATTGCGGCCGAGATTCGCCGCTGGCGGAAGCCTGAGCCGTACAAGGGCAAGGGCATCAAGTACGACGGCGAGTTCATCTTCCGTAAGGAAGGGAAGAAGAAGTGATCAGCACCAAGGGTCTCTCGCTTTTCGCGAAGCGTCGTCGCCGCAACCGTACTGCGCTTCGTGCGCGTGCCGGTGGTCGTCCGCGTCTTTCGATCCATCGCTCGGGCAAGCATATCTATGCCCAGGTGATCGACGATGCCGCCGGCAAGACCGTCGCGGCTGCCTCCACCCTCGACAAGGACGTGCGCGGCAAGACCGGCGCGACCATCGAGGCCGCGCAGGACGTCGGCAAGCGTGTTGCCGAGGCTGCCAAGGCAGCCGGCATCACCCAGGTCGTGTTCGACCGTGGTGGCTTCCTCTATCATGGCCGCGTCAAGGCGCTGGCCGATGCCGCTCGTGAGAGCGGGCTGGAGTTCTGAGAATGGCTGACGAAAACAACCAGGCGCCCGCAGAGGGCGCGGGCTTCGAAGCCCAGGACGCCGGTGCCGGTGCTCCCCAGGAGCAGCAGGGCCGTGGCCGCGGCCGTGGCCGTGGCGGCCCCGGTGGCGGTGGTGATCGTGGCCGTGGCGGTCGTGACGGCAACCGCGGTCGTCGCGACGACCGTCGTGGCCAGAACGCCGAGGACGGTGGCGAGGAGCTGATCGAGAAGCTGGTTCACATCAACCGCGTCTCGAAGACCGTCAAGGGCGGCAAGCGCTTCGGCTTCGCGGCGCTGGTCGTCGTGGGCGACGGCAAGGGCCGTGTCGGCTTCGGTCATGGCAAGGCGCGCGAAGTGCCGGAAGCCATCTCGAAGGCGACCGCTTCGGCGAAGAAGAAGATGCTGCGCGTTCCGCTCAAGGAAGGCCGCACGCTGCACCATGACGGTGCTGGCCACTTCGGTGCCGGCCGCGTCTATGTGCGCTCGGCGCCGCAGGGTACCGGCATCATCGCCGGCGGTCCGATGCGCGCCGTGTTCGAATCGCTGGGTGTTGCCGATGTGGTGACCAAGTCGGTCGGCACTTCGAATCCCTACAACATGATCCGCGCCACCTTCGAAGCGCTCGGCGAGCAGACCTCGCCGAAGAGCGTTGCGCAGCGCCGCGGCAAGAAGATCGCCGACCTGCTCGGCCGCGGCGGTTCGCAGACCGCCGAGGCGGACGCTGCGGCTATCGCGGAGTAATCGATCATGGCGAAGATCAAGATCCAGCAGATCGGTTCGCCGATCCGCCGCACCAAGGATCAGCGCGCGACGCTGATCGGCCTGGGCCTCAACAAGATGCACAAGGTCAGCGAGCTCGAGGACAGCCCGGAAGTCCGTGGCATGATCCGCAAGCTGCCGCACATGGTGAAGGTGCTCGAGGGCTAAGCCCTTCGCGCATCTCGCAGCAAAATCGGGAAGGGGCGGTAGGCAACTACCGCCCCTTTTCCTTTGTGTGCCCAAGGGCACGGCTTGCCGCCTCGGAGGGGCGGGTTAGGGTTGTCGGATGAAGCCCTTTCTGCTGGCGGCTCTGGGAAGCCTGTTGTGGCTGATCTTCCTCGCAGCGGGGATGCGCGAGTTGTTCAGCTACGGCCTCTACGTCCGTGCGGTATTGGACCAGGGCGTGGTCGCGCTGCTGGTTGTTCCCCTGTTACTGATCGCGGGCACCGTTGCCCTCGGGCATCGTGCGATCAGGGGCAATGTTCCGGCGCGCGTGATCTTGGCCTCGACCCTGGTCGCTGCCTTTGGGTTCATGCTTTGCCTGAGTGCCCTCTTACGCGGGGCATGATTAGGCCTCAGGCAACCGCCATCAGCGTCGGATCCCTCGGTACCGTGAAGCAGATCATCGCGCCGCGGGTCAGGTTCTCCGCCTTGAACTCGCCGCCATGCACTTCGATGATGCTGCGGCAGATCGACAGGCCGATGCCCAGGCCCTTGTCGGCCTTGGTCGAGATGAAAGGCATGTTGAACTTGCCGAACACCGCGTCGGGGATGCCGGGGCCGGTATCCTCCACGCAGATGCGCAGGAATTCGTCCGAGGCGACCGCGCAGCTGATCCGGATCGCGCGCTGCTCGGGCGGAAGCGAGGCCATGGCTTCCTCGGCATTGCGGATCAGGTTGACCAGGACCTGCTGGATCTGGACCCGGTCGATCAGCGCCCGCGCGGCGGGCTGGGCGCTGGAGTAGGTGATCCGCGCCGAAGGGGCGACCTTGGCCCCGCGTGCCAGCTCGATGGCATCGTTGATCACATCGTCGATCGCTTCGATGCGCAGGTCGGCGCTGCCCTTGGCCAGATAGTCGCGGATGCGGCGGATGATGTCCCCGGCGCGGGTGATCTGGCTGCGTGCCTGGCGGACCTGGAGCAGCGCCGCCTCGCGGCTGCCGTCGCCCTTCAGCATCAGCTCGCCGACCGAGAGGAAGTTCGATGCGGCGGCCAGGGGCTGGTTGAGCTCATGCGCCAGCCCGCCGGCCATCTCGCTCAGCGACGAGACCCGCGCGCTGTGGGCGAACTCGTCGCGGATCACGTCGAAACGGCGTCGCGCCTGCTGCTGCTTGAGGACGTGGCGGAAATAGAGCGCGAGCAGCGCCCCGACGACCAGGGTCAGCGCGCTGACCAGCACCAGGAACCAGCGGGCGCGCTGCTGTGCCGGGCCGAGGATATCATGCTCGCCAATGCCCGAGGTGACGAAGATCGGGTAGCTGGCCAGCCGCTGGTGGCTGAACAGCCGGCGCTTGCCGTCGATCGCGCTTGGACCCCAATATTCGCCATCGGGGTGGGCCATCTGCTGCCGCATCACCTCCTTGCCCTTGAGGTCCTGGCCCCAGCTGACGGTTTCGCCCTCACGGCGTGCCAGCGTCATGCCGCGCAGCGAGATGATCGAGATCAGGTCGTCGGGCCGGTAGCGCAGGCCGGCGTTGAAATCGACGAACCGGTCCGTCGGGATATCGACCGCCACGGCGCCGGCGAACGCCCCCTTCGCATCGCGCCACGAACGGGCGATCAGCAGCACGGCCCCCTTGGAATTGAGCGCTTCGCTGGGATTGGAGATCGCGCGGGCGATGCCTGGGGCCGCCAGCAACTCGCGAAACACCCGCTTGTCCTTCACGTTGATCGGGCCGGTAGGCTTGGTGGTGAAGCGGATATTGCCGTCGCGATCGGCGATCTCCGCGCCGGTGATCATCGGGCGGAAATAGCTGGGCAGGGTGATCAGGTTGGGCCGGGTGCTGTCGCCCTGGTCGATCCGGCCGCCATAGCGCTCGCCGAGATACTCGGTGGCCAGGTCCGCCAGTTCGAGCGTGCGCCGAACATATTGCTCGAATGCGACGACGCGGCTGCGATTCTCCCGGGAGGCGGACTGGATGGCGGTGGCCGCGTCCTCGCGAATCTGCCAGATGACCGCGATCCACGAGATGATGACGAAGGACAGGGCGGCCGCCACCACGATCCGTGCGGCGGGCTGACGCAAAATGGCCCAGAAACTCTTCATCGCCTGCACCGTGATCTGCCGGCCGGATGGGCGGCAAGCCCGATTTCCTACGGCCCGGCCCCGATGCTGGCTAGTCCGGTGAAAACAGGGGTGACAAGTCCGGCCTGCGCCGCTATGGGCCCCGCTTCCTTTCAACGCGCGACAAAAGCGAAAGCGAGTGCATATCATGAAGCTTAACGAACTCACCGACAACCAGGGCGCCCGCCACCGCAAGATCCGCGTCGGCCGCGGCATCGGCTCGGGCAAGGGCAAGACCGGCGGCCGCGGCGTCAAGGGTCAGAAAAGCCGTGAGGGTGTCTCGATCAACGGGTTCGAGGGCGGTCAGATGCCGCTCCACATGCGCATCCCGAAGCGCGGCTTCAACAATATCTTCGCCAAGGACTATGCCGAGGTGAACCTGGGCGCGATCCAGAAGGCGATCGACTCGGGCAAGCTGACCGCGACCGACCTGACCCAGGCCGAGCTGAACGCGGCGGGCCTGACCCGTGGCGGCAAGGACGGCGTGCGCCTGCTCGGCAAGGGCGAGCTCAAGGCCAAGCTGAACTTCACCGTTGCCGGCGCGTCGAAGGGCGCGATCGAGGCGGTCCAGAAGGCCGGTGGCACCGTGACGATCCCCGAGATCGTGCCGGCCGCCGAGAAGGCCAAGGCCAAGTATCGCGTCGTGCAGAAGACGCGCGCCGCGGACAAGGAAGCCAAGAAGGCTGCCGCCAAGGCGTAAAACTGCTGCTCCCCGGCCGTCGCGCCGGGGCCCAGCATACGCCGTTCCGCAACTTGTCCCCAGCCTGTGGGCAGGGACAGATTGCCCAAAGGGTTGGACACCCTATATGAGCGGCGGAGGGCGGAAACGCTCATCCGCCGTTTCTGTTTCCGGGACCTAATACATTATGGCCTCCGCCTCCGATCAACTTGCTTCCAGCATCAACCTGGCGAAGTTCGCCAAGGCGACCGATCTCAAGAAGCGTCTGTGGTTCACCCTCGGCGCGCTGATCGTCTTCCGCATGCTGAGCTACGTGCCCCTGCCGGGCGTCGACCCCACCCAGCTCAACCTGCTCGCGCAGCAGACCCAGGGCGGCGTGCTCGACTTCTTCAACAACTTCACCGGCGGCGCGCTCAACCGCATGTCGATCGTCGCGCTCGGCGTGATGCCCTACATCACCGCCTCGATCGTGGTGCAGCTGGCGACGTCGCTGTCGCCGCAGCTCAACGCGATCAAGAAGGAAGGCGAGAGCGGCCGCAAGCGCCTCAACCAGTACACCCGCTACGGCACGGTGGCGCTGACCGCGGTGCAGGGCTATTTCATCGCCGTCGGCCTCGAGACCTTCGGTGCAAGCCAGGGGCTGCAGCCGGTCGTCGAACCGGGCTTCATCTTCCGCATCGGCGCGGTGGTCTCGCTGATCGGCGGCACCATGTTCCTGATGTGGATCGGTGAGCAGATCACCAATCGTGGCATCGGCAACGGCATCTCGCTGATCATCATGGCCGGCATCGTTGCCCGCCTGCCCACCACGCTTGTCCAGCTGTTCGAGAGCGGCCGCACCGGCTCGATCGATCCGCTGCGCCTGATCTTCATCATCGTCGGCGTTGCCGCGCTGGTGCTGTTCATCTGCTTCATGGAGCGTGCCCAGCGCCGCATCCTGATCCAGTATCCGAAGCGCCAGACCGCGCGCGGCGTCCAGGCCGAGCGCAGCCACCTGCCGCTCAAGCTGAACACCGCCGGCGTGATCCCGCCGATCTTCGCCTCGTCGCTGCTGCTGCTGCCGCTGACCGTCACCCAGTTCGCCGGCAACATGACCGCGGGCGAGAACTGGTGGAGCGACCTGATCATCAACCTGAACACCTGGCTGCGCCACGGCTCGCCGGTGTACATGACGCTCTACGGCCTCGGCATCGTCTTCTTCTCCTTCTTCTACACCGCCGTGGTGTTCAATCCGGAGGAGACCGCCGAGAACCTGAAGCGCTATGGCGGGTTCATCCCGGGCATCCGCCCCGGCAAGAACACCGAGCTGTACTTCGATTACGTGCTCACCCGCATCACCGTGATCGGCGCTGCCTATCTGACGATCATCTGCCTCGTTCCTGAAGCGGTGTTCTCGTCGATGAGCATTCCGTTCCTGATGGGCGGCACCAGCCTGCTCATCGTCGTCAACGTGACGATGGACACGGTGACGCAGATCCAGTCGCACCTGCTGGCGCACCAGTATGGCGATCTGATCAAGAAGGCGAAGCTCAAGGGTCGCGCGCGTTAAGCGCGACCCATACTGGCCGATACTGAGGGGATAGGCTTAGTGAATATCATCCTGTTGGGCCCGCCGGGAGCCGGCAAGGGCACCCAGGCGAAGCGGCTCGAGCAAGAGCGCGGCATGGTGCAGCTTTCCACTGGGGACATGCTGCGCGCCGCGGTCAAGGCGGGTTCGCCCGTCGGGCTCCAGGCCAAGGCCGTGATGGATGCCGGCGAACTGGTGTCGGACGCGATCGTCTCGGGGATCATCGGCGAGCGCCTCGACATGGAAGACACGCTGAACGGCGCGATCTTCGATGGCTATCCGCGCACCGCCGCCCAGGCGGAATCGCTCGACGCGCTGCTTTCGGAGCGTGGCCGCAAGCTCGATTTCGTGATCGAGCTCGAAGTGAACGAGGATGCGCTGGTCGAGCGTGTCGAGGGGCGCTTCACCTGCGCGAACTGCGGTGAGGGCTATCACGACAAGTTCAAGCTGCCCAAGGTCGAGGGCACTTGCGACGTGTGCGGTCATCACGAGTTCAAGCGCCGTCCGGACGACAATGCCGAGACCGTGCGCACCCGCATGGCCGAGTATCGCGCCAAGACCGCGCCGATCCTGCCCTTCTACGAGGCCAAGGGCCTGGTGCGGAAGGTCGACGGCATGGCCGACATCGCCGAGGTCGGCGCGCAGATCGACGCGATCCTCGACGCCAAGGCCTGAGTACCCCTCCGTGTGAGGGGCCGGGAATTGGAAAAGGCCGGGCATGATGCCCGGCCTTTTTCCGTTTCGGCCTAACTACTGGCAGTTCCCCGGCGAAGGCCGGGGCCCAGTCTCGGCGCAGTTGGTTAGGGCGGTCGGAGCTCTCGGCCGACATTGCAACTGGGCCCCGGCCTTCGCCGGGGAACTGAAGTCCAACCCATTGTAATATATTGTTGCCCTAACCCCTGCTTAAACCTGCAGTGACACGCTTCCCCTGCTCCGGCGGCCCGCCGGGTGGGGGATCGTAATCATGCCCAAGCGCGCCGCATTGAAGCTCGCCGGCCTTGCCGGACTGTCCGCGCTCGCCCGCCGCGCCACCGCGTCGCAGCTGCGCATCCTCTGCTATCACGGCCTGTGGCTGGCTCCCGGCGCCCCGCATGGCAATTGCCTGTTCATGACGCCCGCGCTGTTCGCCGATCGCATGGCCCGGCTCGCCCGCTCGGGGCGCCCGGTGTTGCCGCTCGGCGAGGCGGTCGAGCGGCTTGCGGCCAATCGCTTGCCGCCCGGCGCGGTGGTCCTCACGATCGACGATGGCTGGGCCTCCACCCACAGTCACATGCTGCCGGTGCTCGAGGCGCACCGCCTGCCGGCAACGCTCTACGCCACTACCTGGTATGCCGAGCGCGACCTGCCGGTGGTGAATGTCGCGGTCGACTATCTGGTCGCCGCCTCGGGCCGGACGGACCAGAACCGTGCCGCGACGATCCGTCGGATCGAGGCGCTGCCCGAGGCCGATCGGCTCGATGCGCTGCGTGCCTTTGGCCGGGCGCTGGGGGTAGGGGAGGCTTGGCTCGCCTGCCGCCAGTTCCACCTGATGGGACAGGACGCGCTGGCCGACGCGCATGCCCGCGGGCTCGACATCCAGCTCCACACCCACCGCCATATCGATGTCGCCGGGCGTATCGGGCAGCTGGTGCCCGAGATCGAGGCGAACCGCGCCGCGTTGGGCGCCGCCACCGGCGGGGCGGCCGCCGAGCATTTCTGCTATCCCAGCGGCACTTTTCACCCTTCGGCGCCCGCCCTGCTCGCGGCCAGCGGGGTCCGGTCGGCCACGCTGGTTTCCGAAGGGCTCAACGCGCCGGGGGCGAACCCCTATGCGCTGCGCCGGTTCGTCGATGCGCAGCATGTGCCGATGGCCAGCTTCCAGGCGTATCTGGACGGCACGCTGCATTATCTCTCGCTGGCGCGAACGCTTGCGGACCGGGTCGAAACCGGGATTCCGCGCCGTGTCGCCGCAGCTTCTGGAATACTGCTCTGCGCGCTATGATCGCCCCGCCACATCGTGGGAGGGGAACATGAAGGCTCATTCGCTCGTCGCCCTGGCACTCGTTGCTGCGTCGCCCGCTGCCGCCGAAGTCACGGCGTCCACCGAAACCAGCTTCACCGTCACCGAGAAGCTTACGGTCGCCGCGCCCGCCGCCAAGGTCTGGGCGACGCTGGTCGCGCCATCACTCTGGTGGAACAAGGATCACACCTGGTCGGGCAGCGCCGCGAACCTGTCGCTCGATCCGCGCCCCGGCGGCTGCTGGTGCGAGAAGCTGCCCAAGGGCGGTGGGGTCGAGCATATGCGGGTCGTCTATGCGGCGCCCGGCGAGATGCTGCGTCTGAGCGGCGGTCTCGGTCCGCTCCAGGCAATGCCGGCCAGCGCGGTGATGACGGTGACGCTGACGCCCGGGGCGGACGGCAAGTCGACGGCGGTCGTCTTCACCTACGCCGTGGCCGGTGCGCCCGGGCTTGGCCGGATCGCCGCGCCGGTGGACGGCGTCCTCGCGGGTCAGGTCGCCGGGCTGAAGGCTGCGGCGGAAAAATAGGGTGCCCGGCGTGCAAGCGACTTGCTGATCCCCGGCGAAGGCCGGGGGCCAGTCTCGGCGCGACCGGTGAGTCGCGCGAACCTCTCGAGCGACATTGCAACTCGGCGCCGGCCTTCGCCGGGGATCAGCTTTGGTCATGTGTGCTCCCGAGATCCCCAACATTACGGTTTTGTCATGCCCCGGTCACCGCCGGAGGCGGGGTCGGCGGCTATCAGGAGCCCATGGCCGGCAGCCCCCGCCGACCACGCATCAGAGGTAACCGCACACGGTTTCCCCGGTTGCTCTTCCCGGCCCGGCGGATCCGTCCCGTGATCTTCGCCGCGGCTCCGCTCCGGCGATTGCCCCTGTCGGACCAGGGCCTGCCGGGAAGAGCTTTCGGAAATCGTGCTGCGTATTGAAGTCGCCGATGCTGCCCTGGCATCGACGTCTCGGCCGGCGGACACCCCCTTGTTCGCCGGCCACCCTCTTGCCGGCAGCCCTTTGCGGGGGTGCGGAGGATGGAAGTGACCCACCAGATCCTGATCGTCGAGGATGATGCGGCCGCTGCCGAGCTGATTGCCAAGGGCCTCGGCGAGGCTGGTTTCGAAATCGAAATCTGCGTCGATGGCCATGCCGGCCTTGCCCGCGCCGGGCAGGGGCGTTTCGATCTCTGGATCTTCGATCGCATGCTTCCCGGCATCGACGGGCTGGCAATGCTCGATGCGCTGCGCCGCCAGGGCCTGCGCACTCCGGCAATCATGCTCTCCGCGCTCGGCACGGTCGACGACAAGGTCGGCGGCCTGGCCGCCGGCGCCGACGATTATCTGGCCAAGCCCTTTTCCTTTGCCGAGCTGCGCGCGCGCATCGCCGCGCTGCTGCGCCGCGCCGATCGTGCCGAATCGGATGCCAAGGCGACGCGGATCATCGTCGGCGATCTCGATATCGATCTGCTCAGTCGTACCGTGGTCCGCGCCGGTCGCCCGGTGCCGCTGGTCGCGCGCGAATTCCACCTGCTCGAGTATCTCGCCCGCCACGCCGGCGAGGTCGTCACCCGCACGATGATGCTCGAGCATGTGTGGAACTGCCGTTTCGATCCGGGCTCGAACGTCGTCGACGTCCATATCGGCCGCCTGCGCCGCAAGCTCGAGGAGAGCGAGCCGCCGATCCTCCACACGGTGCGCGGGGCGGGATATCGGCTCGCCGCGGTGTGAGTCCTGACCCCCCTCCCTGGAAGGGAGGGGAGGATTCTTCGCCTTGCAAAATAGGATTTCGCCTGCTCTCTGGAAGGAGAGGGGCGGCGCTTTGCGCGTATGCGTGGAGTATCAAGAGATTCAATGAATCGTTCAACCGCCCGGTTGAATATACCGGCCCGGAGGGGATCGAGTGGACTGCTTGGCGAGGGGGGCGGGATGGTGTATGAACCGCGTTCCGGCGAAAGCCTTTCCCGCAGCGCTTGACTCAGCGTGGGCGGACGCATATGTCGCGCATCTTCCGAAAGATCGGTATCACGGCGGCGCCTAGGCGTGTTCGTCGTGCCACTGCATTTCGGGAGTAAACGCTACGAGATGGGGTGTGAGCTGCCATGCGGCACCCCGTGGAGCTGGGAGAACAAATTCCATGGCACGTATTGCGGGTGTAAACATCCCGACCAACAAGCGCGTCGTTATCGCGCTGCAGTATATCCACGGCATTGGCGCGGCCAAGGCCAAGGAGATCACCGCCAAGCTGAACATCGCCGCCGAGCGCCGCGTCCAGGACCTTTCGGACCAGGAAGTGCTGCAGATCCGCGAAGCGATCGACGCCGGCTACACCGTGGAAGGCGATCTGCGTCGCCAGACCGCGATGAACATCAAGCGTCTGATGGACCTGGCCTGCTATCGCGGCCTCCGTCATCGTAAGGGCCTCCCGGTCCGTGGCCAGCGCACGCACACCAATGCGCGCACCCGCAAGGGCAAGGCCAAGCCGATCGCCGGCAAGAAGAAGTAAGGGAGGGCTCTAACAATGGCACGTGAACCGCAGCGCATTCGCCGTCGCGAACGCAAGAACATCACCGCCGGCGTCGCCCATGTGAACGCCAGCTTCAACAACACCATGATCACCATCACGGATGCTCAGGGCAACGCCATCTCGTGGTCGTCGGCCGGCATGATGGGCTTCAAGGGCTCGCGCAAGTCGACCCCGTACGCTGCCCAGGTCGCCGCCGAGGACGCAGGCCGCAAGGCTGCCGAGCACGGCGTGCGCACCCTCGAGGTGGAAGTGAAGGGTCCGGGTTCGGGCCGTGAGTCGGCGCTTCGTGCGCTGCAGGCGGTCGGCTTCCAGATCACGTCGATCCGTGACGTGACGCCGATCCCGCACAACGGCGTTCGTCCGTCGAAGCGTCGTCGCGTCTAAGCGGCAACCCTGCGTTCGCCGTGGGCCCAGGGGTGGGCCCGCGGCCTTTGCAGTATATTTCTGGCAGGCACACCCCAGCCTGCCCAACATGAGGAAAGCCCGTGTCGGTCAACGCTAAGAACTGGCAGGAACTCAAGAAGCCCAACGGCCTCGAGAAGAAGCCCGGTGGCGATCCCAAGCGCAAGTCGACCTTCGTAGCGGAGCCGCTGGAGCGTGGTTTCGGCCTGACGCTCGGCAACGCGCTGCGCCGCGTGCTGCTCTCTTCGCTGCAGGGTGCCGCGGTCACCTCGATCAAGATCGAGAACGTCCTCCACGAGTTCAGCTCGCTGGCAGGCGTGCGCGAGGACGTGACGGACATCGTCCTCAACGTGAAGCAGATCGCGCTCAAGATGCAGGGCGAAGGCCCGAAGCGCCTCCAGCTTTCGGCCACCGGCCCGGCTGAGGTGAAGGCCGGCGACATCGCCGTCTCGGGCGACATCGAGGTGATGAACCCCGATCTCGTCATCTGCCACCTCGACGACGGCGCGACGCTCAACATGGAGCTGACCGCCGACACCGGTAAGGGCTATGTCCCCGCCGCGTCGAACCGTCCGGCGGATGCTCCGATCGGCCTGATCCCGATCGACGCGCTGTACAGCCCGGTTCGCCAGGTTTCGTACAAGGTCGAGAACACCCGCGTCGGCCAGGAGCTCGACTACGACAAGCTCACGCTGTCGATCGAGACCGATGGCACGATCACCCCGGAAGACGCCGTGGCCTATGCCGCGCGCATCCTCCAGGACCAGCTGGCGCTGTTCGTCCACTTCGACGATTCGGCGATCACCCGCTCGGCTCCGATCGGCATGGCCGCTCCGGCTGCCGGCGGCGCTGCGGACACCGGTTCGGGCGACGCGTCGCAGATCAACCGTTACCTGCTGAAGAAGGTCGACGAGCTGGAGCTTTCGGTCCGCTCGGCCAACTGCCTCAAGAACGACAACATCATCTATATCGGCGATCTGGTCCAGAAGACCGAAGCCGAGATGCTGCGCACGCCGAACTTCGGCCGCAAGTCGCTCAACGAGATCAAGGAAGTCCTGTCGTCGATGGGTCTCCGTCTCGGCATGGAAATCCCGGGCTGGCCGCCTGAGAACATCGAAGAGATGGCCAAGAAGCTCGAGCAGGAAATCATGGGCTAAGGCCCGTTACTTCCTGAATAGACATCGGAAAGGGTCGCCCTTGTGGCGGCCCTTTTTGCTATTTGCTTCATTATCGTTGGATCTCCGCCCCGGCGCTGTTCCGGGCGCATGGCTTCTGATAGAAATGCGTGCCTGAATATGGGGGAGGGCTGAGCCGTGTTCGGTCAGGGCATTCGCCTGATTGCAGCAATCACCTTGCTGGCGTCCAGTGGTGCCGCGGCTGCGCAGGTGCGGGGCGAGACGGGGCGGGCTCTTCCCGGTGATCTTGTACGTGGTCTGCGGAATCTGCCCAATTGCGTGGGCTGCAACGCCAGCACCATCGGCGGTGGGACCCAGGGCTCTGCGCCGCTGCCGGCGTTGCCGCGGCCGACATTGTCCGCAGCCGGCCTTTGTGCGGCGCAGGGCCGTGAATGGGATCCCGTCACCGCTACGTGCAAGGTCCGGCGCTACTCCCTGACGCTCCGCAGAAAGTGATGCGCCGAACGCTCATCCCGTTTCTGCTGGCGTGCAGCGGCTGCACGCAGGTCGGGCAGGGAACCCAGGCCGATCTGCGCAATTCGAGCACGCCTGGCGCTTGTGCTGCAAGGGGAGGGGAATGGCTACCGGATCGACAAGTCTGCAGGCCAAGGCGGCCTTGACGGGAGTGAAGTGGCTCGGGCCTGCGCTGGCGTTGGCGATATCGTGTACCGCCACGATGCCGGTGCGTGCGCAAGAGGGCGAACCGCCGCCAGTGGTATCGAAGGAGGATGCAGAGCGCGCTCGCATCACGACAGCGCTCTATGCGGAGGATTTGCGGTATCGCCGGGCGCAGATCGACCAGGCGGTCAAGGAAGACCAGCACCGCATGTTTTCGTTCTACAAGCAGAGCGTGACCGATATCGTCATCGGCATCTTCGTGATGCTGACCGTCCTGAGCGGTATCTATATGAGTTATCTGCAATTCCGAAAGAGCGGGCCGACTGGAACCGGCAATGATGGGGGAGGTACCTCCGAAGCTGGCGGAGTTTCCGGGGAGAATCCCGTGGCCCCGGCTGGAATGAGCAGGCTGAAATTCGGCTTCGACGGGGTCGAGATCAGCTCGTCGATCATTGGGCTGTTCGTTCTCGTCGCCTCTATGTTCTTCTTCTATCTCTACATTGACCGGGTATATGAGATTAAGGTGCTGGCACCGGTCGGAGCGGCGAAGTCGACGAGCTAGCGACGGCCTTTTGCGGGCGGAGTTTCGTCCCCGCCCTTGACTCTCGGCCCCGAATCCGCTTTGGGCGCCCCTTCGCGAAATTCGCACACGGGTTTTGGGCGGTGGCCCGATTAGCACCGCCTGGCTTGGGGTACCTGAAACGGCCCCCAGACGAACTGAAGGAAGAAGACAATGCGTCATCGCGTTGGCGGCCGTAAGCTGCAGCGTACCTCGGCCCATCGTGCGGCCCTGTTCCGCAACCAGAGCGCCGCTCTGATCAAGCACGAGCAGATCACCACCACCCTCGCCAAGGCGAAGGAACTGCGCCCCTACGTCGAAAAGCTGATCACCCTCGCCAAGAAGGGTGGCCTGTCGAACCGTCGTCTGGCGCATGCCCGCCTGCTCGACGATGCGCAGCTGGTGAAGCTGTTCGACGTCCTGGCGTCGCGCTATGCCGACCGCAACGGCGGCTACACCCGCATCATCAAGACCGGCCCGCGCGCTTCGGACGCGTCGCCGATGGCGATCATCGAGTTCGTCGACCGCGACGTCTCGGCCAAGGGCCAGGACTCGGGTCCGGTCCTCGTCGACGACGACTTCGACGCCGTCGCCTGATCGGCCTCGATATCGAGATAGGGAAGGGCGGTCGCACCAAGTGCGGCCGCCCTTTTCGTTTCAGCCCCACAAGTTTTCCTGCACTCCTTCCGCAGGCGTTCCGATCCCCATATCCGGGGAATGAACAGGAACCATTCCCAATCCAACATGAGCGCCTGGCTTTCGGCCGGCATGGCGCTCGCGCCGGTGCTGGGCGCGCTGATCTGGGCCGTTTCGGAGACGTCGGTGGTCGGTTTCGCTTGAGCGATCGCGGCGGGGCGTTAGCCTAGGACGCATTCCCCCCAATCGGAGGTTCCCTTGCGCCGCGCTCTCATCCTGCCGTTGCTCCTTGCCACCCCCGCATTCGCCCAGACCCAGCCGGAGACCAAAGTGACCAAGCCTGCCTATCCCGAAACCCGCCGCGTCGATGTGGTGGAGGAACAGTTCGGGGTGAAGGTCGCCGATCCGTATCGCTGGCTCGAGAATGACGTGCGCAACGACAAGGAAGTCGCCGCATGGGTCGATGCCGAGAACAAGGTGACGGGCGCCTATCTCGCCACGCTGCCCGGGCGCGACTGGTTCAAGGCGCGGATCAAGCAGCTGTTCGACTATGAGCGGTTCGGCGCGCCGCAGAAGAAGGGCGGCCGCTATTTCTACATGCACAATAGCGGCCTGCAGAACCAGGCGGTGCTGTTCGTGCGCGATACGCTGGATGGCCAGGGCCGCGTGCTGATCGATCCCAATGGCTGGTCGAAGGATGGCGCCACGGCACTTTCCGAATGGGCGCCTTCGGACGATGGCAAGTATCTGCTCTACGCCGTGCAGGACGGCGGCACCGACTGGCGCTTCGCCAAGGTGCTCGATGTCGCCACCGGCAAGGAACTGCCCGACACCGTCCATGGCATGAAGTTCACGCTGAGCGCCTCCTGGGCGAAGGACGGCAGCGGCTTCTATTATTCGCGCTATCCGGATGTGGCCGCCGATGCCAAGTTCCAGGCGCTGAACGAGAACCACAAGGTCTATTTCCACAAGCTCGGCACGGCCGAGAGCGAGGACAGGCTGGTCTACGAGACGCCGGACCATCCCAAGTGGAGCCACTATGCCCAGGTAACCGATGACGGCCGCTGGATGGTGGTCACCACCAGCGAGGGCACCGATGATCGGTACCGGATCTCGCTGATCGACCTGAAGGATCCGGCGATGAAGCCGCGGGTGCTGATCCCCGCGCTGGAGAACAGCTGGGGTCTGGCCGGCAATATCGGCAGCAAGTTCTACTGGGTTACCAACAAGGGCGCCCCGAAGCACAAGATCGTGACGATGGACGTGGCTTCCGCCGACCTCGCCACCACCGATCTGGTCCCCGAGGACAAGGCGACGCTGGAAGGCGCCGCGATCGTCGGTGGCAAGCTGGTCACCAGCTATCTGGTCGACGCCAAGACCGAAGTGCGCCGTTTCACCCTGGACGGCAAGGCGCTGGGCGCGGTCAAGCTGCCGGGCGTCGGCACCGCATCGGGCTTTGGCGGCGAGCCGGACGATCCCGAGACTTTCTACGCCTTCACGAGCTTCAACGAGCCGACCACCATTTACCGCTACGACATGGCGACCGGCGCCAGCACGCCCTGGGCCCAGCCCAAGCTGCTGTTCAAGCCGGAGGACTATAAGGTAGAGCAGCGCTTCTTCGCGTCGAAGGACGGCACCAAGGTGCCGATGTTCATCGTCCGCAAGAAGACCACCACCGGCCCGGCGCCTACCCTGCTCTGGGGTTATGGCGGCTTCAACGTCTCGTACACGCCCAGCTTCTCCGCCTCGCGGATCGCCTGGATGGAGCAGGGCGGCGTGTTCGTCCTCGCCAACATCCGTGGCGGCGGCGAGTATGGCAAGGCGTGGCATGACGGCGGGCGCCTGGCGAACAAGCAGAACGTGTTCGACGATTTCATCGGCGCGGGCGAGTATCTCATCAAGGAAGGCATCACCGGCAAGAACCAGCTGGCGATCCAGGGCGGCTCGAACGGTGGGCTTCTGGTGGGCGCGGTGGTCAACCAGCGCCCCGACCTGTTCGCCGCGGCACTGCCGGCGGTGGGCGTGATGGACATGCTGCGCTTCGACCGGTTCACGGCCGGGCGCTACTGGGTCGATGATTATGGCTATCCGTCGAAGGAAGCCGATTTCAAGACGCTCTATGCCTATTCGCCGTACCACAATGTTAAGTCGGGCGTAGCCTATCCGGCGATCCTGGCGACCACGGCGGATACCGACGACCGCGTCGTGCCGGGGCACACGTTCAAGTACACGGCCGCGATCCAGCATGCGGATATCGGTGACAAGCCGCATCTCGTGCGCATCGAGACGCGCGCCGGCCACGGCGCCGGCAAGCCGACCGACAAGATCATCGAGGAAGCTTCCGACCTCTATGCCTTCACGGCCAAGTGGACCGGGCTGGAGATCAAGAGCAGGTAACCGGCACGCGGCGCCCTCCTGACTTTGGGATGGCGCCGCGTTCGCATCCAATTCGGCGCGAATGCCGAACATTCGATATCGCCCGATGGGCACGGCTCCTATGTCTGGGCAGAGCCGGTGTTCGGGAGGGGTGATGCGTATTCGGGCCTATGCGATGTTGGTGCTGGCAGCGCTGATGTTGCCGGTGCCGGCAAGTGCCCAGCAGACTATCTCCAAGGCAAAAGTCCGGCAGCAGGATCCCTCGATCACCGACGCGCAGTTGCGGGACCAGCTATGGGGCCTCTTCCGCAAGGCCGATCGCCGCAGCCCGACGCAGCCAACCCAGCCGCTCACGGGCGAGCGCCTCGTCACCACACCCTATCCCGCCGGTGCGTTCGGCACTTCCGGCCTCTGTCGTATGGATGTGGTGGTGATGAAGCTGGCGCCGACGCAGGGCCTGCTGCGCGATGCCGACGCGGTCACGCCAATGCGTGCCTATGGTCTGGAGAGCAGCAAGCGGTTCCTGGTGCTCTCCTTGCTGCCGGAAGAGCGGGGAGACGTGTTCGACGACAAATGGAACGGCCCCTGCGCGAAGCTTGGGCAGGACGATCCGCGCTTCTTCCGCGCGGTGAGCGAGGAGGCGGCACGCGAAGGCCATGCCCTGCTCCGGCGTGCGGCAGCCGAAGCGCAGGCCGGGAAACTCCCCCGCTGCGATACTGCCACCGGCTCCTGCGTCGAAGCATTGTCGGCATTCGTCGCGCGCCCGCTCGAAAGCATGTGGAATTGCGCGACGGAGGAAGGGGCGACCTGCTACAGGTTCGTCGGCAAGGACGATGTCGAAGCCAGGGTCTGGCAAGTCTCGGGTGGCTCGCTGCATGTTGAAATCACCAGGTTGGTCGTGTTGCGCCACCCGCGTCCTAATTGATGTCATTCAGCCACCTGACAGATTGGTGGATTTAGATTTCGTTCCACAAAAGTAACGGAGGCGGCGATGGGTGTTCTGAAGCTCGGAGGCGGCGCGATCGCCGTGGTTGCGATCGTCGGCATGGCGATGCCCGCCCAGGCCCAGCGCTGGCGCCCCGAGCGCAAGCATCACGAGGACAAGTTCGATGTCGGCGACGCGATCGTCGGCGGGCTCGTGGTCGGCGGCCTGCTCGCGCTCGTCTCCAGCGGCAAGAAGAAGCCGCGCCCGGTCGAGGCGCTCGAGGACGCGCCTCCCCCCGAGGATCGCGTGCCGATCGATACCGGCCCCGTCGCCGACAGCCGCTATGGCGAGGCACCCCAGCCGGGCAGCGGTCCCATCGCCGAGATGCCGGCACCCGATTCGGCGCGCTTCGACGGGCTGTACGACGAAGACGCCGCGGCGGATCGCTGCGCGATGGAAGCCGAGAGCCTTGGCGAGCGCTATGCCCGGCTCGCCCGCGTCTCGAACGTCACCAGCACGGTGTGGAACGGCAAGAGCTGGGTGATCAAGGGTCAGGTCGAGCTCGCCGCCAGCTACCGCGACACCACGAAGCAGAGCCACGGCTTCCGCTGCGCGCTGCGCCGGGGCAGCGATCCGATCGTGACGATCGAGGGGCTGCAGTCGCTCTGAAGCGGAACGGGGGAGGGCGCGAAGAATAATCTCGCGCCCGGCCTTCCCCCCGGCGCTGCTTCTGGCTAAGCGCGCTGGGCATGGACCAGCATGCAGATTCCATCCTCATCGTCGATTTCGGCAGCCAGGTAACCCAGCTGATCGCGCGCCGCGTGCGCGAGGCGGGGGTCTATAGCGAGATCGCTCCCTTCACCACCGCCGGAGAGGCGTTCGCCCGGATGAAGCCCAAGGGCATCATCCTCTCGGGATCGCCGGCCTCGGTGCTCGAAGACGGCAGCCCGCGCGTGCCGCAGGAGATCTTCGACTCCGGCCTGCCGGTGCTCGGTATCTGCTACGGCCAGCAGGTGATGATGCACCAGCTCGGCGGCACGGTGCAGCTGGGCGACAGCGGCGAGTTCGGCCGTGCCTTCATCGACATCGACGATGGCTGCGTGCTGTTCGACGGCATGTGGCACGAAGGCGAGACCCACCAGGTGTGGATGAGCCATGGCGACAAGGTGACCAACCTCGCCCCCGGCTTCCGCCCGGTCGCCCACAGCTCGGGCGCGCCCTTCGCGGTGATCGCCGATGACGACCGTCGCTACTATGCGATGCAGTTCCACCCCGAAGTGGTCCACACGCCCGACGGCGCCAAGCTGCTCGCCAACTTCGTCCGCCATGTCTGCGGCCTGACCGGCGACTGGACGATGGCCGAGTTCCGCCAGACCAAGATCAACGAGATCCGCGCCCAGGTCGGCAGCGGCAAGGTGATCTGCGGCCTGTCGGGCGGTGTCGACAGCGCGGTTGCCGCGGTGCTGATCCACGAGGCGATCGGCGACCAGCTGACCTGCGTGTTCGTCGATCACGGCCTGATGCGCTCGGGCGAGGCCGAGCAGGTCGTCAGCCTGTTCCGCAACAGCTACAATATCCCGCTCGTCCATGTGGACGCCGAGGCGCTGTTCCTGAACGGCCTGGCCGGGGTCACCGATCCCGAGGCCAAGCGCAAGTTCATCGGCAAGACCTTCATCGACGTGTTCGAGGAAGAGGCGAAGAAGATCGGCGGCGCCGATTTCCTTGCCCAGGGCACGCTCTATCCGGACGTGATCGAGAGCGTCAGCTTCACCGGCGGCCCGTCGGTGACGATCAAGAGCCACCACAATGTCGGCGGCCTGCCCGAGCGGATGAACATGAAGCTCGTCGAGCCGCTGCGCGAGCTGTTCAAGGACGAAGTCCGTGCGCTCGGCCGCGAGCTGGGCCTGCCCCAGGCGTTCGTCGGCCGTCACCCCTTTCCGGGGCCGGGCCTCGCCATCCGCATCCCGGGCGAAGTCACCAAGGAGCGCTGCGACATCCTGCGCAAGGCCGACGCGATCTATCTCGAGGAGATCCGCAACGCCGGTCTCTACGACACGATCTGGCAGGCCTTCGCGGTGCTGACGCCGGTCCGGTCGGTCGGCGTGATGGGCGATGGCCGCACCTATGATTCGGTGCTGGCGCTGCGTGCGGTCACTTCGATCGACGGCATGACCGC
This sequence comes from Sphingomonas sp. OTU376, assembly GCF_038440415.1. Classification (NCBI taxonomy): domain Bacteria; kingdom Pseudomonadati; phylum Pseudomonadota; class Alphaproteobacteria; order Sphingomonadales; family Sphingomonadaceae; genus Sphingomonas; species Sphingomonas sp. OTU376. The sequence goes on from NZ_JASATQ010000023.1 coordinate 49,670, forward strand.
CGAGGCCTTCGAGTTCCCTGCCGGCTTCCTGCCCCGCGTCTCGACCCGCATCGTCAACGAAGTGCGCGGCGTGAACCGGGTAACCTACGACTATACGTCGAAGCCGCCCGGCACGATTGAGTGGGAATAAAAACCCGCTAAGGTACTCGTTATGTTCCGCGAGTGCCTGGAGGGGGAATAGTGACGAGCCTATCGTTGAAGCAGGCGCGTCGCATCTTCCTCGCGGCCCAGGGTTTCGGCGCGCGCCATCCGGAAACGGTGGGCGCGCCGCACCTCCGCCGCACGGTCGAGCGGCTGGGGCTCCACCAGATCGACAGCGTCAACGTGCTGGCGCGGATGCATTATCTGCCCGCCTTCTCCCGGCTCGGCAGCTATGATCGCATGCTGCTCGAGCGCGATGCCTGGGGCCCGAAGCGCAGCCGCCGGCTGTTCGAATATTGGGCGCACGAAGCCTCGCTGCTGCCGATCGACCTTCACCCCCATTTCCGCTGGCGCATGGCCCGGGCCGAGCGCGGCGAGATCGGCTGGCGTCATCTCCGCCTGTTCGCGCAGGAGCGCAATCATGAGGCGAAGGCGGTGCTCGACCGCATCGCCGCGGAAGGGCCGCTGGCCGCTTCCGATTTCGAGAATGGCAGCAGCAAGAGCGGCTGGTGGGAGTGGAGCGAAGCCAAGCTCGCGCTCGAATGGCTGTTCTGGTCCGGCCAGATCACCACGGCGACGCGGCGCGGCAGTTTCGAGCGCGTCTATGACCTGAGCGAGCGGGTGATCCCCCGCGCCGTCTTCGATCTGCCTACGCCCGATGCCGCCACCGCCCAGCGCGCGCTGATCGAGCGCAGCGCCCGCGCGCTCGGCGTCGCCACCGCGACCGATCTGCGCGACTATTTCCGCTTGAAGCCCGAGGAAGCGAACCACGCCATCCCAGAGCTGGAGGAGGAAGGCGTGCTGGTCCCGGTGGCGGTGCAGGGCTGGAGCCAGAAGGCCTGGCTCCACCGCGATGCGAAACTGCCCCGCCGGGTGCGCGGCGATGCGCTGCTCGCGCCCTTCGATCCGCTGATCTGGGAACGAAGCCGTACCGAAAGGCTGTTCGGCTTCCGCTACCGGATCGAGATCTACGTCCCTGCCGACAAGCGCACGCACGGCTATTTCGTGCTGCCCTTCCTGCAGGACGAGGCGTTGACCGCGCGCGTCGACCTCAAGGCCGATCGTCAGGCCGGGCGGCTGCTCGCCCATCGGATCACGCTGGAGCCGGACGCGCCGGCCGACACGCTCGAGCGGCTGGCGGTCGAGCTGGCGCGCATGGCCGGCTGGCTCGGGCTCGGCGAGGTGCGAATCGGAGAGACAATCAGGGGAAGCCAATGACCGACGAACCGCAGCGCTGCGCCTGGGCGGCCGGCGATCCGCTCAATCGCATTTATCACGATGCCGAATGGGGCGTGCCCGTCCGCGATTCCCGCGAGCTGTGGGAAACGCTGATGCTGGAAGGTTTCCAGGCCGGGCTCGCCTGGATCGTCATCCTGCGCAAGCGTGAGGCATTCCGCGAAGCCTTTGCCGGCTTCGATCCGGTGAAGGTCGCAGCCTTCGGGCCCGGGGATGTCGAGCGGTTGATGGCCAATCCCGGCATCGTCCGCGCCCGCGCCAAGATCGAGGCGACGATCCGGGGCGCGCAGATCTGGTGCGAGATGCGCGATCGCGGCGAGGATTTCGCCGCGTTCTGCTGGGCGTTCGTGGACGGCAAGCCGATCCAGCGCCCCGGCCACGGCTTCGTCGCGACCACGCCATTGTCCGAAGAGATCTCGAAGGAATTGAAGCGCCGCGGCTTCAAGTTCGTCGGCCCGACGATCGTCTATGCCTGGATGCAGGCAGTCGGGCTGGTCAACGATCATCAACTCGGCTGTTTTCGCCGCGAACCCGTCGCCGCGCTTGCCTGAAATCATTGCGGGCGACCGGCGATAATGGGACAATGGCCCTGTATCGGGATGGGGGAATGACGATGACGATCAAGCTGCTGCCGGCCGCGCTCACCGCGCTGGGGCTGCTCGCCGCCTGCTCGCCCGAGGCGGAGAAGCCCGTCGCCAACAACGCCGCGGCGAACGAGGCCGAGATCATCGTCCCCTCCGCGCCGCCCGAGGTGAATATCGCCAATGCCAGCGAGGAAGCGGCCGGGGTGGGCCTCAATCTCGCGCCGGACGAACTGACCCTGGTCTTGCCCAATGGCTCTTCGCGCCATGTCGGATTCGGCATGGCCAAGGCGGAAGCGGTGAAGATGATCAGCGCCGCGCTGGGCAGCCCGATCGAGGAAGCCGTCAACCAGGATTGCGGCGCCGGCGCGCTGGGCTATGCCGCCTTCCGCAACGGCCTGTCGCTCTATTTCGACGACGGCAAGTTCGCCGGCTGGGATCTGGACGGGCGCGAGAACGGCAAGTTCACCACCGGCAATGGCGTCGGCATCGGCACTACCCGCAAGGAGTTGGAAGCGTCCGGCAGCGCAGTCGATGTCGGCGAGACCTCGATCGGCAATGAATTCATGATGGGCGGGCTTTCCGGCCTGCTCAGCACGCCCGCGCCCGATGGCAAGGTCACCAATCTCTGGGCCGGCACGACCTGCATCGCGCGATGACTGTCGAGCGGGTGCTGATCGAGGTCGTCGGCTGGACCGGCGCCGGACTGATCCTCGTGGCCTATCTGCTGCTCTCCTCGGGCAAGGTGACCGGCCAGTCGCGCCTCTATCAATGGATGAACGTCGCCGGCGCGGCCTGCTTCATCGTCAACAGCGGCTGGAACGGCGCGATTCCCTCGGCCGCGCTCAACGTGGTGTGGCTGCTGATCGGCGGCGTGACGTTGTGGCGCATCGCCCGGAAGCCGGCATGATCCGCGAAGCTCTGATCGCGGATGCCGATGCGGTGATCGCGCTGTGGCATGCCTGCGGGCTCACCCGGCCCTGGAACGATCCCGCGCAGGATTTTGCCCGGGCGCTGGCAGGCGAGACCTCGACCGTGCTGCTCGCGGAAGGCGAGGGCGGGGTTATCGGCAGCGTGATGATCGGCGACGATGGCCATCGCGGCTGGGTCTATTATCTCGCCGTGGCGGAAAGCGCCCGCCGCACCGGTCTCGGCCGGCAGCTGATGTCGGCGGCGGAAGACTGGCTGCGCGCCCGCGGCTGCCCCAAGATCCAGCTGATGGTGCGCGACACCAATGCCGAGGCGCTGGACTTCTACGCCGCGCTGGGGCTGGAGCCGCAGGGCGTGGTCACGCTGGGGCGGTTCCTGAAGGACTAGGAAAACCTACCCTTCGTCATTCCCACACTTACCTCCGTCCTCGCACCTACCTCTGTCCTCGCGCCTACCTCTGTCCTCGCACCTACCTCTGTCATCCCCGCGAAGGCGGGGATCCATTCTGGCTGGCCGGCGTGAGTCTCATTCTCTTCAGCGACAATGGATCCCCGCCTTCGCGGGGATGACGGGGAGAGCACAGGCTACATCCTACAGCCTCTCCCCCGGCAAAGCGCTCGCCTGCCGGCACCACGCCGCCAGCAGCGCCTCGTCGATCGCATCCTCCTCGCGGATGTCGAGATACCGCACATCCTTCTGCTTCGACGGCCCCGGCGGCACCGGATCGAGCGAGGTCCCGCGGAAGAAGGTCAGCTTCACATAGCGGTCGAAGCAATGGAACGACAGGAACCAGCCTTCCTGGTCCGCCGCGCCATAGAAGGGCGAGTTCCACTTCACGGCCTTGCGCACGCCGGGCAGGGTGGCCGTGACCAGGGCATCGACCGTGCGTCCGATCCGCTGCTTCCAGCCCGGCATCGCGGCGAGATAGGCCTGCACCGGCGCATCGCCCTCGCCCTTGGGGATCTGCGGGTTGCCGCCCGCCAGCAGCTTTACGTCGCGCATGCCGCACCTCCGCTTGTGCTCCCTGGTCCAGGCAATATGGGGATATCAGACCCGATCAGGAAAGCGCGCAATGACCATCACCATGTACGGCATCAAGAATTGCGACACGATCAAGAAGGCGCGGACCTGGCTCGACGAGCATGGCATCCCGTTCGCCTTTCACGACTACAAGACGCAGGGCGTGGATGCCGCGCAGCTGGCGCGCTGGAGCGGGATGGTCGGCTGGGAAGTGCTGCTCAACCGGGCCGGCACCACCTTCCGCAAGCTGCCCGATGCCGATCGCGAGGGAATCGATGCCGGCAAGGCGGCGGCGCTGATGCTGGCCCAGCCTTCGATGATCAAGCGGCCGGTGCTCGAATATCCGGGCGGTGTGCTGGTCGGCTTCAAGCCGGAGATCTACGCGCGGACATTGCTGTAAGGGCTGAGGCTCAAAAGCCCTTGCGGAACTTCTCCAGCACCCAGATTTCCGGATTGGCGACCACCGGCGAGAAATAGTCGCCGCGGCCGCACACCGTGTTGAGCATGGTCAGCAGCACGGTGCCCGGCTTGGCGAGCGTCGGGTCGCTGGGGCCGGCCTCGGTGTCCAGATAGGTGCCGCGCACATAGAAGCTGCTGTCGCGCATGAACGAGGTCATCGCCGAGCAGTCGGCCTGGCGGGTGAGCATCGAGCGGTCGAAGTCGCGCGTCGGGCTGGTCGTCTCGTAGATGGTCTGCTGCTTGAACGTCACGACGTTGCCATTGCGGCGCACCGAATCGACGTCGACGAAATAGGCCATTTGCGGCGCCTGGTTCGAATAGGCGGCGAGGCGCCAGGACTGGGCCGAGGCCGCATGCGGTGTAACGAGCGCGGCAAGCGCGAGCAGTGCGAGACGCATCCTGATTCCCCCCAATCTGGTGGCAACCACGCTAGCGTGGTTGCCGATCCGTGCAAGTGCCGGCTCTGCCAAAATGGGTAGCTGAAGCCTATTCCTCCCAGCTGAATACTTCCTCCAGCGGCTTGCCGAATACCTGGGCGATGCGGAATGCTGCCTCGAGCGTCGGCGAATATTTGCCCTGTTCGATCGCCGCCACGGTCTGGCGGGTAAGGCCGATCCTGTCGCCCAGCTCGGCCTGGGTCATCTCGCCGGCGAGGAAGCGCAGCGTGCGGACCTGGTTGATGACGCGTCCCTTAGCCATGCCAGCCCCTCCGATAGCTCATGAGGACCAGGACCAGGCTCACCGCCTGCGCGATGACGAGCGCGAGCAGGGTGGTGTTGACGATCTTGGGCGCCGGTTCGGTGAAGGGCATCACCACGCCGACCAGGATCGTGCCGGCCATCAGCACATAGAAGCCGGCCGAGGCGCCGCGCCGGGCGATCGCCTTGTCGCGCTCGTCGGCGCGGCGCGCGGTCGGCTCGGTCTGGATGGCGAGGACGATGCTGCCGATGATCACCGCCACTGCCTGCAGCCCGGCGATGATGCCGAAGGCCCAGAGGATGTCGAACAGCGTGGGCTGTGTGTCCCGGAGCGCCATCATCGGGAAGTAGATGCCGTACGCCACGATCATGCAGATCAGCGTCAGCCAGGCGGTCTTTTCGCGATAGGCCATGCTCAATATCCCCGGCGATAGCCGGCGATCTGCGCGGCATAGTGGACGATCTCGGCGATCACGATCGCGCCCATGATCCCATAGGCCATGCCGATCTTGCTGACGCCGAAGTGCATGCTGGCCGCGACGCACAGGACCAGGGTCAGCAGCACCGGATAGGCGAAGGCATAGGAGCGCCGGGCGATGTCGCGGTCGCGCTCGTCGCTGCCCGCGCTGGCGTCGCGGGGGGCAAGCGCGGCGGTGACGATGCTCGCCACCACCACCAGGATCGTCTGGACGATCACCGCGCCGACAAAGCCCGTGACATAGACCATGCCGTGCATCTGCCAGCCGGTCGCCAGTCCGAAGCCGAAATAGCCGCCCCACACCAGGATCGTGGTGACCACCGAGATCCAGGCGATCTTTTCCTTGAATGGCATTCTTCACCTCAAGTTCGAATCACATGACCTTATGTTAGAAATATATGACATTGAGTCAAGCGCGGCGAACTTGCATGCCGCTCGGTGCTGGCGGGCGCGGTTCGGAGCGGCTAGAGAGCCCGGCATGTCGCACGTCACGATGGACACGGCCACGAGCCGCGCTAACCCGACCCCGGCGCCGATGAAGCGCCTGACCGTTCCCGCCATCCGCGATCGCAAGGGCAAGGACCCGATCGTGATGCTGACCGCCTACACCACGCGGATGGCGCAGCTGCTCGATCCGCATTGCGACGTGCTGCTGGTCGGGGACAGCCTGGCCCAGGTGATCTACGGCCTGCCGTCGACGCTGCCGGTCACGCTCGACATGATGATCGCGCACGGTGCCGCGGTGGTGCGCGGCAGCTGGCATTCGCTGGTGATCGTCGACATGCCCTTCGGCAGCTACGAGGCCAGCCCCGAACAGGCCTTCGCCTCCGCTTCCCGGGTACTGGCCGAAACCGGCGCCGCCGGCGTCAAGCTCGAGGGCGGCGAGACGCTCGCTCCCACGGTCGAGTTCCTCACGAAGCGCGGCATACCGGTGGTCGGCCATGTCGGCCTCACGCCCCAGGCGGTCAACGCGCTCGGCGGCTATGGCGCGCGCGGCCGCAGCAATGCCGAGCACGCCCAGATCATCGACGATGCCCGCGCCATCGCGGCCGCCGGCGCCTTCGGCATCGTCGTCGAGGGCGTGGTCGAGACGCTGGCGAAGGAGATCACCGCCGCCGTCTCCTGCCCGGTGATCGGCATCGGCGCCTCGGCCGAATGCGACGGCCAGGTCCTCGTCATCGACGACATGCTCGGCATGTTCGAGCGCACCGCCCGTTTCGTGAAGAAATATGACGATCTGGCTGGCCGTATTTCCGCCGCGGTTGAAACCTATGCCGCCGATGTTCGGTCGCGGTCCTTTCCGGGACCCGATCAGGTCTATGCGCCGCGGGATTGACGGGCTACCGAGCGCTATCGATTCCCGCACGGCGCGGCTATAGGTCCGCGCCCGCAAGAGACGCATGAGGTAGATTTTGGCGCTTCCCCCCTCCGGCACGACAGACGAAGCCTTCCTGCGCGAAGTCGACGAGGAATATCGCCGCTCGCAGGTGCTTGGCATCTGGCAGAAATATGGGCGGCTGATCATCGGCGGCATCGTCATCGCCTTCGCGGCGCTCGGCGGCTTCCTGTTCTGGCAGCACCAGAGCGATTCCGCGGCTGGCCAGAAGGGCGAGCAATATGACGCGGCGCTCCGCCAGATCGAGCAGAACCAGGGCGACAAGGCAGCGCCCGAGCTCGCCAAGCTGGCCGCCAGCGGCACCAACGGCTTCGCCGCAATGTCGGCGATCGTCGAGGGCAACCTCCTCGTCCAGAAGAAGGACCTGAAGGGCGCCGCCGCCAAGTTCGCGACCGTCGCCAGCAACAGCGGCTTCTCCAAGCCCTATCGCGACTATGCGCTGCTTCGCCAGACCACGGTCGAGTATGACACGCTGAAGCCGGAAGTGGTGGTCTCGCGCCTCCAGGCGCTCGCCAAGCCGGATTCGGCCTGGTTCGGCAGCGCCGGCGAGATGGTGGCCGCCGCACAGATCAAGCTGGGCAAGCGGGCCGAGGCCGGCCAGCTGCTCCAGCAGATTGCCCAGGGGGGCGAGAACGTGCCGGATACGACGCGGCAACGCGCGGTTCAGCTGGCGAGCGTATTGGGGATCGACGTCCTCGATCAGTCGAAGGAAAAGCAGGCTAAATGAACAATAAGCTGAGGGTGGCTGGGGCCCTTGCGGCACTCGCGCTGGTTAGCGGCTGCGGGGTCTTCAAGGGATCGGGCGGCAAGAAGACGCCCGTGCTCGGCGAGCGCGTTCCCATCCTGATGTCCGAGAACGACATCACCAGCGACAAGTCGCTGGCCAATGTCGACGTGCTCGTGCCCGAAGCGGCCGTGAACGAGGACTGGACGCAGCCGGGCGGCAACGCCGCCAAGTCGATGGGCCATCTCGCGCTTTCGGCCTCGCCGTCGCGCGTCTGGAGCAAGCAGGTCGCCAAGACCTCGAAGCGCGAGCGCCTCGCCGCGTCGCCGGTGATCGCGGGCGGCAAGCTGTTCGTGATGGACACCGACGGTGTCGTCCATGCGATGTCCGCCGACAGCGGCAACGAGCTGTGGACCGCCGCGACCGTGAAGGCCGAGGGCAACAAGACCGCGCGCTTCGGCGGCGGCGTCAGCGTTGCGGGCGAGCATGTCTTCGCCACCAACGGCCTGGGCGATGTCGTGTCGCTCAACGTCGCCGACGGCACCGAAGTGTGGCGCAAGCGCCCGGGCGGCCCGCTGCGCGGCGCGCCGACGCTGGCCAACGACAATCTCTATGTCGTCACCCAGGACAACCAGCTCTTCGCGATGAAGCAGGAGAATGGTGACGTCAGCTGGACGGCATCGGCCAGCCTCGAGACCCAGGGCGTGTTCGGCGTCGCTGCCCCGGCTTCGGCCCAGGGCACGCTGGTCGCGGGCTTCTCCTCGGGTGAGCTCAACGCCTATCGCTACGAGAATGGCCGCCAGCTGTGGAGCGACGTGCTGTCGCGCAGCAGCATGACCACCTCGGTCTCGTCGCTGTCGGACATCGATGCCGAGCCGGTGATCGATCAGGGCCGCGTCTACGCCGTGGGCCAGGGCGGCCGCATGGTCGCGATGGACATCGCCACCGGCAACCGCATGTGGGAACAGAACATCGCCGGCATCTCCACCCCCTGGGTGGCGGGCGAGTGGCTGTTCGTGGTCACCGACGATGCGCGCCTCCTCTGCCTGTCGCGCACCAGCGGCAAGGTCCGCTGGATCTCGCAGCTCAAGCTCTACAAGAACGCCAAGAAGCCGAAGAACCCCTATAGCTGGGTCGGCCCGGTCCTCGCCGGCGGCAAGCTGATCCTGGGCAACACCCGCGGCGAGCTGGTGTTCGTCTCGCCCGCCGATGGCAGCATCAGCTCGACGATCGATCTCAAGGATCCGATCTCGCTGCAGCCGGTGGTGGTGAACAACACGCTCTACGTTCTGGACGAGAAGGGCCGCCTCACCGCGTTCCGCTGATATCTGTCCCGGCCATGGCAGGCGGGCGGGGTCGCAAGACCTCGCCCGTTGCTTTTTGGGCCAAGCTGCTTCTTTCTGATCGAACCACGCCGACAAGAGTTTCAACGCCATGCCATTGCCCACCGTCGCCATTATCGGCCGGCCGAATGTCGGCAAATCGACGCTGTTCAACCGGCTCGTCGGCAAGCGGCTCGCGCTGGTCGACGATCAGCCGGGCGTGACCCGCGATCGCCGCGAGGGCGAGGCGAACCTGCTCGGGCTCGAGTTCCGCATCTTCGATACCGCGGGCTATGAGGACGAGGACGCGGCGACGTTGCCCGGCCGCATGCGCCAGCAGACCGAGGCAGCGGTGCAGGACGCCGATGTCGCGCTGTTTCTGGTCGATGCCCGCGCCGGTGTGACACCGCTCGACGAGGAGATCGCCCGCTGGCTGCGCTCGACCGACCGGCCGATCATCCTCGTCGCCAACAAGGCCGAGGGCCGCGCGGGCGAAACCGGCGTGATCGAGGCGATGGCGCTCGGCTTCGGCGAGCCCGTCCAGCTCTCCGCCGAGCATGGCGAAGGCCTGGCCGACCTGTTCGAGGCGCTGTTGCCGCACGTCGAGCGGGAGGGCGAGGAGGAAGTCGAGGAGGAAGATCCCGACAACCCCAACGCCCCGCTCAAGCTGGCGATCGTCGGCCGTCCGAACGCCGGCAAGTCGACTCTGGTCAACCGTCTGCTCGGCGAGGACCGGATGATCACCGGGCCGGAGGCGGGGATCACCCGTGATTCGATCTCGGTCGATTGGGAATGGGAGGATTTCGACGGCAATATGCGCCGGGTCCGCCTGATCGACACCGCCGGCATGCGCAAGAAGGCGAAGGTCGAGGAGAAGCTGGAGAAGCTCTCCGTGATGGACACGCTGCGCGCGATCGACTTCGCCGAAGTCGTGGTGCTGCTGCTCGATGCGACGCGCGGGCTGGAAGTCCAGGACCTCAAGATCGCCGATCGTGTGCTCCAGGAAGGGCGCGCGCTGATCATCGTGCTTAACAAGTGGGATGTGGCCGAAGATGCCTCCAGCCTGTTCAACGGCGTGAAGAAGGCGCTCGACGAAGGTCTCGCCCAGGTGAAGGGCGTGCCGCTGCTCACCGTGTCCGCGGTGACCGGCAAGGGCCTCGACACGATGATCGACGTCGCCTTCAAGACGCGTGAATCCTGGTCGCGCCGCGTCTCGACCGGTCAGCTCAATCGCTGGTTCGAGCGCGCGATCGAAGCGAACCCGCCGCCCGCGCCCGGCGGCAAGCGGATCAAGCCGCGCTACGTCACGCAGAACAAGACGCGCCCGCCGACGTTCGTGCTGTTCGGCACGCGGGTCGATCTGCTGCCGATGAGCTACCAGCGCTATCTGATCAACGGCTTGCGCAAGGAGTTTGATTTCGGGGCGGTGCCGGTGCGGCTCAATCTGCGTGCGCCGAAGAACCCGTTCGATCGCGATAAGGGTTGAGAATCCAGACGCTTCCGTAACGACCCTTAGCCTAAATCAACCCTGTGTTTACGAACCGGCTTTAATCTCCTCCCGTGCTCTGGGGTGCGGAGTAGGGGAATGAAGCGATGACCGGCAGCGAGCAGCTGGTGAACTGGGACAGTTTTTCGCAGGCGCGGACCGAGCTCGGCGCCAATTTCGTGCGGATTCTCGGCTATTTCCGCGAAGACGGCGTGAAGTCGGTCGCGCGGATCGAGGAAGCCATGCGCGCGAACAATGCCGCGTCGATGGTGATTCCCGCGCACACCCTCAAGGGCGAGGCGCGCCAGTTCGGCGCCGATCCGCTGGCCGATCTGGCCGAGACGATCGAGATGGCCGCGCGCTCCTGCGTCGAGCGCCAGGATACGCCCACCAATGTCCTCGAACATGTCGTGGCGCTGCGCCCGCTCTTCGAAGCCACGCTCGCGCTGCTTGAGCGCGAATCCAATCCGCTGGTGGAACGCCGCCCGGTCTTCGGCCGCCGCTCGCTCGCGGGCTGAGGCTGCCCGTTCGCTTTATCCCGCCGGCCGCCGGGATTTCGTGAGGCTTCTTCGCGCGGCAAGCTTCCTTCCGGTTCCCCGGCCAAGGCCGGGGCCCAGTCTCGGGCACTGGCGAGGGCGCCTGAACCCACCCACCGACATCGCCGCGCTACTGTCGTCATCCCCGCGAGGGCCGGATCGCAGTGCTTCTTGGTGCTGGCACCACCATCCTCCCCCGGAGGGGGAGGGGGACGGCCAGCGAAGCTGGTGGTGGAGGGGTAGCGTGCCACGCGCGACATCGCTCGCGGATTACCCCGCCACCAGCCTGGGGCTGATTTCCGTGCCCACGGGCGCGGGCTGGGAATCCACATTCCGCTCCCCCGGGGCAGGCGCTCCGCACCCAACCCGCCTTGCAATGTAGGATTTCGCCTGCTTCGCTCGCCCCAGCCGGATCGCCGGCCGCTCCTTGACGCCGTTGAGCAACAACCGTGTCCGGTGCCGGATACGAAAAAGCCGGACCCTTGGGAAAGGGCCCGGCTCCGAATGCCTGATGCCGATGCGGCTCAGCTGCCTTCGACAGGCTTGCTGTTGAGCTGGATATAGTTCTCCAGGCCCATGCGGGCGATCATGTCGAACTGCTTCTCCAGCGTGTCGACATGCTCTTCCTCGCTGTCGAGGATATAGGCGAACAGGTCGCGCGAGACATAGTCGCGCACGCTCTCGCAATGCTGGATCGCGTCGCGCAGCAGCGGGATGGCTTCCATCTCGATCGCCAGGTCGGCCTTGAGGATCTCTTCCACCGTCTCGCCGATGCGCAGCCGGCCGAGCAGCTGGAAATTGGGCAGGCCGTCAAGGAACAGGATGCGCTCGGCCAGCTTGTCGGCGTGCTTCATCTCGTCGATCGATTCGTGGCGCTCCAGCTCGGCGAGCTTGGTCACGCCCCAATTGTCGAGCAGGCGATAGTGCAGCCAATACTGGTTGATCGCGGTGAGCTCGTTCTTGAGCGCCTCGTTGAGATAGTCGAGGACCTTGGGGTCGCCCTTCATTGCTGCCACCTGTTTTCTGATTGAATTTCGGGCAGCAGAATAGGCGCGGACGGCCGCGTTTAACAGTCAGAAAATGGCGGATTTCTGCGGTTTTTGGCTGTTGCGAGTGTTACGCAGCAGCACGTTCCTCGGCGATGATCTCACGTGCGAATGGCACGCATTGTCCGCACTTGGCCTGGCAGCCGAGCGCCCGATAGGCCTGGCATGCGCTGGTTGCGCCGCCACGCGCGGCTTCGCGCACTTCCCGTTCCCGCAGAGCATTGCAAACGCAAACGACCATCGAACCCTCGCAACTCGCTGCGGGTGATCTAGGGCTATTGACACTGATTCGCAAGACTATTGCGAGGCAGTCGCATTATTACGTAGGCTGGTGTTGCGGAGCGGCTGCAGCTCCCAGCGCGCAAGGCTGCGCCACAGCCATTCGAACGGGCCGAATCGGAAGGCGTGGAGCCAGAGACTGGACCAGGTCAGGATCGCTGCCCAGATCCCGAAAACTACGGGGTAGAGCTGCCAGCGGCTCAGATGGCCGTACCAGCCCAGGCCATAGCCGTAGAAGAGCGTGGTGCAGATCAGGCTGGTCACGAGATAGTTGGTGAAGGCCATGCGCCCCGCCGCCGCCAGCCGGGCGGTCAGCCGGCCGCCGGGGCGGGCGAGGAGCAGGATCAGGCAGATCCAGCCGGCGATCATCGGCGGGCGGGCCAGCGCGGTCAGCGGCATCATCGCGGCGACCACGCGGATGTCGAAGGCCGATGCCCATTGCCACCAGGCCAGCAGCGCATAGGCGGGCAGCGCGATGCTCCAGCAGGCGACGAGCCAGCGGCGATAGCGTGCCGGGGCCCATTCGCCGCGCAGCATGCCGCTGCGCAGCGCCGCCATGCCGAAGAGCATATAGGCGAGGGTCTCGGGCCCGAAGAAGATCAGCTGCCCGGTCAGCGCGCCGCTGTCATGCTGCAGCCGGTCGAGCAGGATCGGGCCGTAGCCGCCCCGGTGCAGCGCCAGTTCCCGCGCGATATCGGCCGCGTTCGGCACCCCGAACATGAGACTATAGTCATGGAGCGCCTGAGGGTTCGAATCCCTCCCCATCGCCGCGACGATACCCAAAGGGATCGTCGCAAACAGCACCGCCCCTGCCAGGCCCAGCAGGATGCCAAGGATGATCAGCCGCGAAACCGGCATGTCCCGCATCGCAAAGGCGATCATGCCCACCAGCGCATAATGGGCCAGGATGTCCCCGTGCCAGACGAGGAACAGATGGGCGATGCCGAAGACCAGCAGCCAGGCCATGCGCCGGTAATGGACCTCGGCAGGGCTTAGCCCGCCGGCTTCGGCTCGCTCGATCACCAGCAGGGTCGATGCGCCGAACAGGAACGAGAACAGCCCGCGCATCTTCCCGTCGAACAGGATGAAGTTGACCGCCCAGGTGGCAAGGTCGGCGCTGTGCCAGCCGCCATAGGCGCGCGGGTTGAAATAGGCGGCCTCGGGCATCGCGAAGGACAGGATGTTGAGCAGCAATATGCCCAGCACCGCCACACCGCGGACCGTATCCAGCGAGGCAAGCCGGGCGCTGCCGGCGGGGCGGTTCATTCAGCGCCGCGCCGCGATCAGCGCGATGGGCAAGCCGACCAGCACGATATGGCAGAAGAGTTGGGTAGCGACGCTCTGCAGGTCGAGATGCGGGAAGACAGTGGGCCAGCGCAGCGGCAGCACGACCAGGTTCATCACCGCCCAGGTGGCTATGCCATAAAGGATGCCGGCCAGCAGGCGCTGCGCCTTGAGCACGGGCAGCCGATCAGCAGCAAGGATATAGACGGCGGCCATCACCGCCATGATCGCGAAATGAACAAGCAGGCCCAGCGCAGCCCCGCCAAGGCCCCAATGGACCGCATCTGGGAACGGTCCACTGGCAACGCCGCGCAGCATCTTGTCGGGCGTGCGCCCGGCCTGGATCGCGAGCAACGCCGCCGCGGCGATGTCGAGCGTGCCGGCGACCAGCGTCGCGACCAGAATGCGCTGTCCAGCCCTTGCCATGCCTCGTCCCCTGCCGCGTTCTGCGCAGGACGCTACAGCCAGGAGCTGATCTCCTCCAGCGGCTTCTTGCTGATCACATTGGCAGGCATGGTGGCGCCCGGCGCGGGATGGCCGACGACGATCAGCATTACCGGGCGCTCATTGTCCGGCCGGCGGCAGACGAGGTTGAGAAAGCGCATCGGGTGCGGCGTGTGGACCAGGGTGGCGATGCCCGCGGCATGGAGCGTTGCGAGCAGCAGACCGGCGGCGATGCAGACGCTCTCGACGACATAATAGTTGCGGAGGCGCTCTTCTTCTTCGGTGGCATGGCGCTGGGCGAAGATCGCGATCAGCCACGGCGCGACCTCGAGATAGGGCTTGTCGGCGCCGGTGCCGAGCGGGCGGACCGCGTTGATCCAGTTGGCCGGCGCACGTCCCGAATAGAAATGCCGCTCTTCCTCCTCTACCGCGACGCGGATCGCCGCCTTGGCCTCGGGAGCCTCGATGGCGCAGAAATGCCAGGGCTGGCGGTTGGCGCCGCTGGGGGCGGAACCGGCGGCCCGGAGCGCTGCCTCGATCACTTCGCGGGGCACGGGCGAATCGCTGAAGGCGCGGCAGCTGCGGCGTGTGGCCATTTCCGCGAGGAAGGCCCGGGCTCGCTCGATCCGCGATTCGTCGCTCAGTTCCGGATAGGGCTGCCAGGGCAGCGCTTCATGCTCGGTCATAGGAATCCCTGACCGCAGCATGTCACCGGTGCCCTCCGGCGGGCACTAAGGATTCTTCCCTAGGTCCTCAGCGATTTTCCTTGCGGATCATCAGTTTGAGGCCGGACCAGACGGGATCGACCGCGCACACCTTCACATCGACCAGTCCCTTGGGCAGCGCGACCTCGCGGATCACATCCTCGGTGATGTCGGTTTCCACCTTCGCGGCCTTTTTGGGCCAGGATACCCAGATGAAGCCGTTGCGCTCGATCAGCGCCAGCAGCGCGTCCAGTTCCCGCTCCAGCTTCGCCCGTTCGGTGACGAAGAGGTGCGCGGCCTGCAGCCCGGTGCAGGCGACTTCATATTCCTCGATCCCCAGCGCTTCGGGATCGATCTCGTCGCGGACGCTGTCGGGCATGCCGCAGAACCAGCTGCGCATGCCCGGCTTCAACCCCAGCTTCTGGGCGAGCGGCGTGCCGGAATAGCCTTCGGTCATCGAACGACCTCCTTCCATTGCCGGCCCGGCGCGTCACCTCATGCCAGGGCGGCGTCTTCCCCCATCAGTTCTGGGAAGAAAGCTTCGTGCGCCGCCTTGAGATCGGTCAAGCTCACGCAGAAATCGCCTTCTTCCAGCTCGAAGATGATCCGGTCCTTGATCGTGCGACCGATCGGGTCGGCCGCAAGACCGGCCTTGTCGGCGGCGACCAGGAAGTCGGCGAGCGATTCGTCGCGCACCGTGACCACATACAGGCCCTGGTCCTCGCCGAAGAACGAGCCCGCAATCCCGAACGGCTGGGGCTGGTCGATGATCGCGCCGATGCCCGAGGCCATCGCCATTTCGGCGAGCGCCACGGCGAGGCCGCCATCGGCGACGTCATGGCAGGCGGTGATGCAGCCGGTGTTGATCGCCGAACGGATGAAGGCGCCGGTGCGGCGCTCCATCATCAGGTCGACCGCCGGGGCGGGGCCTTCCTCGCGGCCATGCAGCTCGCGCAGCCAGATCGACTGGCCGAGATGGCCCGAGCGCTCGCCCACGGCGAGGATGATGTCGCCGGTGCCCTTGAACGCGATCGTCGCGCTCTTGCTGTAGTCCTTGAGCAGGCCGATCGCGCCGATCGCCGGGGTCGGCAGGATCGCCGAGCCGCCGCCGGTGGCCTTGGACTCATTGTAGAGCGAGACGTTGCCCGAGACGATCGGGAAGTCGAGCGCGATGCAGGCTTCCGACATGCCCTCGAGGCAGCCGACGATCTGGCCCATGATCTCGGGGCGCTGCGGATTGGCGAAGTTGAGGCAGTTGGTCACGGCGAGCGGCGTCGCGCCGACTGCCGAGAGGTTGCGCCATGCCTCCGCAATGGCCTGCTTGCCGCCTTCGATCGGGTCGGCGAAGCAATAGCGCGGCGTGCAGTCGGTGGTGATCGCCAGGCCCTTGCCCGAGCCATGGACGCGGACCACTGCGGCATCGCCGCCCGGGCGCTGCGTGGTGTCGGCGCCCACCATGTGGTCATATTGTTCCCAGATCCAGCGACGCGAGGCGAGGTCGGGGGTGCCGACCAGCTTGAGCAGGTCCGCGGCCGGATCCACGCTCTCCGGCACGTTCGCCAGCTCGGCCGGCTTCGGCGTCGGCACATGCGGACGGTCATAGAGCGGCGCTTCGTCGGCGAGCGGAGCGAGCGGGATGTCGGCGACGGTGTCGCCCTTCCACTTGAGCACCATGCGGCCGGTATCGGTGACGTGGCCGATGACGGCGAAATCGAGCTCCCACTTGCGGAAGATCGCTTCGGCAAAGGCTTCGCGGCCGGGCTTGAGCACCATGAGCATGCGCTCCTGGCTCTCCGACAGCATCATCTCGTACGGCGTCATGCCGGTTTCGCGCTGGGGGACATCGTCCATGATCAGCTCGATGCCGACGCCGCCCTTGCTGGCCATCTCGACCGACGAGGAGGTGAGGCCGGCGGCACCCATGTCCTGGATCGCGACGATGGCGTCCGATGACATCAGTTCGAGGCATGCTTCGATCAGCAGCTTCTCGGTGAAGGGATCGCCGACCTGGACGGTGGGGCGCTTCTCCTCGCTGTCCTCGCCGAAATCGGCCGAGGCCATGGTCGCGCCGTGGATGCCGTCGCGGCCGGTCTTCGAGCCGACATAGACGATGGGGTTACCCACGCCGCTCGCGGCCGAATAGAAGATCTTGTCGGTATCGGCGATGCCGACCGTCATCGCATTGACGAGGATGTTGCCGTCATACGCCTTGTGGAAATTGACCTCGCCGCCGACGGTGGGGACGCCCACGCAATTGCCATAGCCTCCGATGCCATGGACCACGCCGGCGATGAGGTGCTTCATCTTGGGGTGATCCGGCCGGCCGAAGCGCAGCGCGTTCATGTTGGCGATCGGGCGCGCGCCCATGGTGAAGACGTCGCGCAGGATGCCGCCCACGCCGGTCGCCGCGCCCTGATAGGGCTCGATGTAGGACGGGTGGTTGTGGCTCTCCATCTTGAAGATCGCCGCCTGGCCATCGCCGATATCGACCACGCCGGCATTCTCGCCCGGGCCGCAGATGACCTGCGGACCGGTGGTCGGCAGCTTCTTGAGGTGGATGCGGCTCGACTTGTAGCTGCAATGCTCGGACCACATCACCGAGAAGATGCCCAGCTCGGTCAGGTTGGGCTCGCGGCCCATTGCCTTGAGCACGCGCTCATATTCTTCGGGAGTGAAGCCGTGTTCGGCGACGGTTTCGGGGGTGATCTGGCTCATGGGCGCAGCCCATAGCGAGGGTGTTCGCCCGCGTCACCCCCGAGCGGGGCGGAAGCAGAAATGTTGAATCTCTTGAATCCCCAACGCGGGTGCGCGGCGCCGGAAAACATCGGCACCGGATTGGCGGGCAGCGTAGCGGGGGAGGAGAGGCGGATCGGCATCGCCGGGCAGCCAAGCAGATGGAATCCTACATTAAAAGACCGATTCGTCGCTGTTCGATGGGACTGGACATTAACCACTACAGGCGTAGCAAAGGGACATAGGGAGCAGGATCTCGGGTGGTAGCTTGTCGCGTCACTGGATAGATCGGGTAGCGGAGCCGGCATCGGGCCGCGTGCCGATGGGCTGGGCGAACGGGCTGCATGTCGTGCCCGACGAAGCGCCCGGCGTGCTCGCCCCGATGCCCGCCGCCTGGGAATGCGACCTTTCCGACGATTCGCTGCGCTGGACGCCCGGGGTGTTCGAGATATTCGGGCTGCCACCGGACGTGCCGCTGCGTCGCGAAGACGCGGTGGCGATGTACAGCGCCGAATCGCAGGTCGAGCTCAAGCGACTACGCGACGACGCGATCGCGACCTGCGGGAGTTTCACCTTCGAGGCCGAGATCCGACGGCCGAGTGGCGAGGTACGCTGGATGCGGGTGACCGCCGATGTCGAGGTCCGCGATGGTCGGGCGGCGTATCTCTATGGGTTGAAGCAGGACATCACCCATTTGAAGCAGTGAAGTTGGGCTAACGCGCATCTCTTTCGTCGGGGGCCCCCCCCGCGGGCGGGGGGGGGGGGGAGGGGGGGGGGGGA
>NZ_JASATQ010000024.1:0-67050 GCF_038440415.1 Sphingomonas sp. OTU376
CCCCCCCCCCCCCCCCCCCCCCCCCCCCCCCCCCCCCCCCCCCCCCCCCCCCCGCGCGCCCCCCCCCCCCCCCCCCCCCCCCCCCCCCCCCCCCCCCCCCCCCCCCCCCGGTTACGCTAGCAGAGGTGAGCGCGAATGCGCCTGCATATCTCCCACACCACGAGCTACACCTATCGCGACCCGGTCGTGCTGCTGCCGCATCGCATGATGTTGAGCCCGCGAGCCTCCCCGGTCCTCAGCCCTGTCTTCGCCGAGCTTCGCTGCACACCCGCGGCCGAGTTGGCGTGGACGCAGGATGTGTTCGGCAACCTGATCGCCACCGCAACCTTCTCGCACTTCGCCACGCGGCTCGAGATCCGCAGCCTGCTGGTGGTCGAGCAGACCGCAGATGCCTGGCCGGTCTTCAACATCGCACCGCATGCCCACAGCTATCCTTTCCGCTATTCCGAGCGGGAACGGAGCGACCTGGGCGGACTACTGGCGCCGGTCCATCCCGATCCTGGCGGCCGCCTGGCGACCTGGGCCCGCGCATTGGTTCGTTCCGAACCCACCGACACATTGGCCCTGCTCCAGGATGTGAGCGCCGCTAGCCAGAATGGCATCGCCTATGTCGCGCGCGAGTCGGAGGGGACGCAGCTTCCCGGCATCACTCTCGATCTGGGATCGGGCTCCTGCCGGGATATCGCGATGCTCTTCATCGAAGCCGTGCGCCACCTCGGCTTCGCCGCCCGCGCCGTGTCCGGCTATGCCTTCGATCCGCGGGCAGACGGCTCCGGCGGACCGGAGCGCCAGCACGACGCAACCCATGCCTGGGCGGAAGTCTATCTTCCCTGCGCGGGATGGATCGCCTTCGATCCGACCAACAGGCGCATGGGAGAGGCCAATCTCGTGCCGGTCGCGGTGGGGCGCGACATCGCCCGCCTGAGTCCGGTGGAGGGGCATTACCTAGGCCCCGCCGCGGCTTTTCTCGGCATGACGGTAGAGGTCATGGTTTCCGCCGCCCCCCTGCAAAACACTGCGAGCAACCCAGGAGGTGCATGATGGAACTCAGACTGATCGCCGCCTACAGCCTGATGCTGGTCATGACCCTGCTGGTCGCAGGTTTCATCGCGTACCGCATCTATCATGGGCACGCCCGTTCCTATCGCCGGCGATCGCGGAAAGAGGCGCGGATCCAGGCGGGGCGCCACCGCGGCGAGCCACAACCTTGATCCGCGCGGTCGATTAGCGCTCCGAGATCACGATGCGGACAACAGAGCTTCGGCACGCATCGCCGCGAGTTGCGCGGTCAACTGCCGCAGGACGCGCGCGCGATGTTGATAGGTGTTGTGCCAGACGCCCATCCGGCCGGCGACATAATCGCGCGAAAAGGAGGCAGACATGTCGCGAAGGCTTGCTTCCAGTTCGTCGGCTTCCAGTTGGAGGGCCGTCGGATCGGTCGAAGGCGTTGGTGTTCGCATATTCGCGTCCATAATCGGCGGGTCGATGCTCATGGCTTGTCTCCGTCACTGAGCGGGAGCGCGAAGCATCTCTCGGTCGCGGCCGGGCTCGTGGCAGGTGGCGCGATAATCCTGATATGGGGGCTGCGGCCGGATTACCAATGGATGCCGATACCGGGGCTAACATTCTGACGGAAACGCCCTAGCCCGCGACCGCTCCTCATGCTGCCGGCAAGTATTCCGGCACGCATCATGGCCAGGCAAGGCGAATGCATGTACAAAGCGCAGATCGTCGACTCATCCGCTTCGCAAGCGCGCGACGCCCGAGAGAAATTCAATTGCTCCCGCTTGCCCACGGGAGAAATCATGTGTCGATCAATTCCATATTCTGCGAACTGAAGCGGCCCCATGCCGCGGTCACTGACCTGCCTGCAGATGTTTCGGAAGCACTTCTCAGCGTCTCGGCCGCAAACGATAGCGGCCGCCCGGAGGCGGACGGACAATGCTATTTCGAAATCTATCGTGCCGATGAGGTGCGCCTCACTTCCATCCTGTTGTCCGGCGGCGACTGGCGGTGGCAATTCCGCTCTGGATCCGGCGCGCTGCTAGCGACCAGTGCCGGCTATAAGAGTGAGCAGGAATGCGCCGCCGCCGTAGTGGCTCTTCGCACCGGCGCCGGCTCCGCTACGATCCTGAGCGGAAAAGGTGCCAGTCTGGGATGTCGCTGATTTGGCGTAATCACGCCGGGGCGCGTGGGGGCATCAGGCCTGTGCATCCGCTCGCACCCACCATGAAGACAGGTCAGTTCCATTCGTCGTTCCCGCGACTTCCTGTTCCGCGGAGCCGACGCGAGCCGGCTTGTTTACAAGCCAACTCTGCTTCGCCGTGGGGCAAGGCGAATACGGCCAAGCAGCTTGAAAGGAATCTCCCATGTCCCGCGCGCTGAACATTGATGCCACCGTTGCAGATGTAACGGCGATGTCGGCCAAACATGCCGCCGCCATCAGTGCAATCGAACCCTTGCTGTCGCGAGGAACGCACGTCGTCTTCATGAACGCCAAAGATGCAGCCACTATGGCGCAAGCCTATGGGTCGCGCGTCCTCAGCGGGGCGGTTAAGCGTGCTCCTTGGGCGTCGCGCCGAGACATTTAGCCCAGCCCCAGGCATCATTTTTATATTATTAGATATGATAATTGTGATATGTTGCGCACATAAAGGGCGACTCGCCGGGCAACCTTGACTTGAGATCATCGTGCTCCGTTTTCACGGGAGCGTGCACGATGACTATGGAATATTACACAAGGCGGCTGAAGGAATCTTTGGCTGCGGCGAAGGCTGCGACAGAGCCCACTTCCCGGATCGCCCATGAAGGTATGGCAAAGGCCTATCGCGGATTGTTGGACGCCGTGGTGGTTCCTCTGGGGCAAACCTGGCGCAAGATCCGCCCTGAAACGCGCGACGATCAACTGCGCAAGGCGCTTGACGATTGGGAAAATGAAGGTGGCGGGAATCGCAAATAGTTCAGCCGTTCGGGTCTAATGACTTTCTGTCTCCGCAAGTGTTAGCTTCCTGATCTGAGAAGGATTGTGAGAAGCTTCTGAAGTCCGACGCTAATGGTCGTTCGGCTGGCCCTCTCCCTAATGGCAGCTATTGCGGACTGGCTTCCAGGAGCGGTCAGGCAGCAAACGGCCCACTACCGGTCGTTCAAGCGCCCGTGCCTCCGGCTGCCGTCAGGCCCGTACATGGCCCGCCAGCGCATAGAGGTTAGCTCCGCTCGAACAGCCGCTTCAGGCTGGGATAGAGGATGAAGGTCGATCGCCCGATCTTCACCGTCTCGATCGTCCCATCGCCGATGAGCTCGTAGATCGTAGAGCGACAGATGCCGGTGATCCTGACGGCGGTGGAAATCCGTACGCTGATCGGCTCCAGCGTTGCTTCATCGGGCTCCAGAGCATGCCGGCTCATTTCGACCTCCCCTTGCTGAACGCGCGATCGCTTTCGAGGAACGCCGCGAGTATCGCCGGGATGAGATCCGCGATCGGCTCCTCCCGGCCATAGGCCTGGGCGTAAAGCGCCGCATATGCGACGAGCGCCTGATGGAGGTCCGGCATCACCGAGATGCCGAGCTTGACCGGCGTGCGATCGGGAAGTTGCGCAAGTTTGAGTTCGGGCATCTTATTGCTCCTGGCCGGGCCATGGCGCGAGGACGATGTCCTTGTGCACCACGACGCGGAGTGGCCAGCCGGGCCGCACCTTGATGGTCGGCTGGACGTTGAGGTTCTTGGTGACGATCTGGTCGCCGGCGCGCGACGTGCCCTGCTGTGCGGATTCGCGGATCGCGCGGACGAGATCGCTTTCGCGGTCGCCCAGGCTCAGCTCGGTCCCGACGCCGAGCAGCGTCGACAGCGCCACGCCCTTGAGCAGCTGCCAGGTGTGGGCATCGACCTTGTCTGCAAGGCCGGCATAGCCGGCCATGTCGGTCGCGGGCACATTGTCGATCCGGATCGAGCTGCCGTTCGGCAGGACGATCCGCTGCCAGACGACCAGAGCCCGGCTTTGCCCATAGGCCACGACCGTTGATGAGCGTCAGCGTCGCGTCCGAGCCCAGCCCGCGAAGGTTTAGCGTGGTCGCGTTGTTGAGATTGTTATAGCCGCCCTGGTCACCGCCCCCCGCGACCCCAGGGTTTTGCCCGCCGGTGAAATTCTGGGGGATGATCCGCGAAATGCTCGCCATGTCCGGAAGGCCCTGTTCCTCGAGGGCGCGGCGCGTCATCACGAGTACCGGCGAAGGGCCGGTGGCGCCGCGGATGCGCGTGCCGGTCACCGTGATCGCCGGGTTGGTATCGTCCTGCGCGCCTGCTTGGGGACGCGCCCGCACGACCAGCGCCCCGGCTTGCTCCTCGACGAACAGGCCGCTGCCGGCGATGGCTACCCGTACCGCCTACGCGACGGTGAAGGTGCCACGGACCGCAGGCGACCGCCGGCCGCGTACGTCGCTGTCGGCGAACAGGATTTCGCGGCCGCCCTGGCGCGCCAGCGCCCGCAACGTTGTCGCAAGATCCTCCGGCGGCAGCTCGAACGTCACGGCTACCTCCTGCGCACCGGCCGGCAGGATCACCATGCCGGCGGGCGTGGCGGTGGCGGCAAACAGCGCGGCGCACAGCGCCTTTTTCGAGATCGTCATTCTTCCCTCCCATCGCCGGTTGCTCCGGCGTTGGGGGGATTGACGCAGCGCATCGCGAACCCCGGGGGCGCATGCGGAAATAATTTTTCGCGCGATCCCTAGGGCCTTGCCCCAGCGATTCTTCTCTTTGGTGACGGGGGGCTCATTCCGGTGCGCGTTCTGGCGCTCTACTCCGAAACGGACCGGGTTCACTCCGTTCCGGAGACAAGCACGACGCGTTTCGCCGCCACCAGGTCGAACCCGTCGCGCGTACCCTCGATCCGAACCCGTTGACCGACGAGCTTGCGGGCCGACCCGCCAGCCTCGATGCGCCAGCCGCCGCCATCGTCCATGCGCAGATACAGATGCCGGCCATCCTCGAGCAGAAGCCCCTCGAGGCTAAGTGCGGCACCCAGCGGCATCAGCGGCAGACCCGGTCACCGCCATAGGATCGCCAACGCAGCACGACGTTCGCGCGGACCAAAGCGCAGGACAGATCGCCGACACCCGGGAGCGAACAGGCTGCAGCGGTGCGCGTGCCCTTGCCCGAGCCATAGGAAATGCAGCGCATCGCAGGCGCCGTCACCCGGATATGCCCGGTCGGCAAACTTCCTCTGGCACCGCCGAGCAAAGCAACGAGCCGGTCCCTGGCGACAACCCCGGAGACGGGCGGGCAGGGATGGTCGGGCTTGCACCCGCCATCGACGATTCCGCCACGCACCCGCTTTACCTCGCGCGCGGCGATGCCGTGCAGCCGGATCTTCGGGCCTTCGGCGCACCAGATCGGACCATCGCCGTCCCACACCGCGACGGGCGTGCAGGTGAAGGCGACACCGGTCGTGACGATACCCAGAAGCGAAATCAGCATGGCGTCCTCAGTGCGTCACGGCCATAGGGCCGGCATCCGCACCCAGCTCGGAAAGCCGGCGCGCGATCGCCTGCCAGACTGCAACGCCCTCGACATCGCCGGCCAGCGCCAGCGCGCCGATCCGCTCGGCGACGAACACGGGCGCGCGCTCGCCATGGGTCGTCAGGACCATATTGGCGGCGGACCAGAGTTCGAGTTCGCTCAGCGACATGCAGCATCTCTGCCACGCCCGCGGACCTGCCGCCAGCCGGCGAAAACCTCGGACCCGCGCTATCGCTTCCGCCAGGCAGCAAATCGAACCGTCTCGGCGATATCGGCGGCATTTCCGGAATTTCCCTCGGAATCGGTTCATGATTGGGCACGGCACCGCCAATTCGGATGCAACCCCGATGTCGATTGCGTATCCCCCGACGTGATGAAATCCGAGCTCTTCCAAAGTCTCTCGCCGCGCCAGGCCGAGTGCCTGCGGCTGGTTGCGCGCGACCGGGGTGCCAAGGAAATCGGGCAGTTGCTCGGGATAAGCGACGAGACGGTGGAGGCGCATATCAAAGCGGCGCTTCGCAAGCTCGGCACCAACTCCCGCTTCTCCGCCGCACGTGCCTTTGCAGAGTTCGAGGGCCGTACCCACCCGGTGGTTATACCCAACCAAGGGGAAGCTGCGGCGAGACCGATACCCGCTAGCCAGGGCCCATCCTATCAACTCGACGTGGTTGAGCGGGGGGCGAATATCGTTCGCGACGTGGCGGCCAGGATGGACGCACCGCCCGAGGCCCCCGTGCTTCAACCGCTCGCCAGCGGAGCGCGCCGCAATGACCTGAGCCCCGTCCACCGTATTGCCCTGGCCGCGGTGATCGCGGCCGCGATCGTGATCGTCGCCGCGGCGGCCCGGCCCCTGGCCGAAGGCTTCCAGGCGCTCGCCGATCTTATGCAACCCAGACATTGACCCGCGGGGCCTCGCCCTCCGGGCGAGGAGACACGCATGCCCAAGACCCGGATCGAAGCCGCCCAGGCGGTGGCCCAAGCCTTCTTTCCCGCCGAGCAGGCGGCGCAGGACAGCGCCGCGCAAGGCGCGCGCTGCATCGCGACGATCATCGAGCAGCGGATCAAGGCGCAGCTGCCGCCCCAGACCGGCGCCGAGGCACTGGCGCTGATCGCAACGGCGACCGGCCAGGCGGTCGCCGCAGCGAACAGCTTCGCCGACGCACACAAGCTGCTCGCCGGCCTGTCCGAGGATCTCGGCATCCCGCTCACCTTCGGCCCGGATTGCGAGCCGAACGCGACGAAGCTGCACGTCGTCGCCGCCTGACGGATTGACCACCGCCGCCCATGGTGATTCCGTGGGCGGATGGTGGTCGCGGCCTATCTCTACGTCTATGCCTTCTGGCTGATCCTGCCCTCGCTGTGCCTGGCGGCACTGCGCTGGGGTGGCTGGCCCGAGCGGATCGTAGCTTTTCTCTTCCTCGCGGCGGCCGCCGGATCGATCCTGCTCAAGTCGAGCGTGACAGGCGGTTACCGGACAATCGAAATCGGCGTGCTGATCGTGGACCTTAGCCTGCTAGGCGCACTGGTCTGGGTCATGGTCCAGGCCGACCGGCGGTGGCTGATATGGGTAGTGGCGTTGCAGGCGATATCGACGACCGGCCATCTGGCCCGACTGGTGACGCCCGATCTGTCGCGGATGGCCTATGCGCTGATGGTGGGCGCCTCGAGCTATCCGGCGCTGTTTCTGCTCGGCCTCGGCATAATCGGGCACTATCGGGCAAGCCGTCGTCGCGCTGCCTTCAGCTTCTGAAGGCGTTGCTTCGGCCAGGCCGGGAAAGCCGTGCTGCGGCCGATGCCGACCGACTGCTGCGATATTTCGGATCGCTGCGCGCGACGCTGCTGGCCCCCCGGGCCGAGATCCTCCGCGCCGTGCAGGGCGATGCGGAGCTGACGGACCGGCTCGTGACGATCCGGCAGGTGATGGGCCGGGCGCTGCGGCAGGGTATCGAAGACCGGCCGATCATCAGGCACTATGCCGATCTCGAGGCCTATCTGCGTTTCGCACAAGGAGGCGAGATCACCGAGCAGATGCGTATCCTCTATCTCGATACCGGCAATCGCCTACTGCGTGAGGAAGTGCCCGCCCAGGGCACGATCGACGAGTGCCCGGTCTATGTCCGAGAGATTGTCCGGCGAGGGCTCGAGCTTGGGGCCGCCGGGCTGATCCTGGTGCACAACCACCCCTCGGAGATCGCCGAGCCGAGCCGGGCGGACAAGGAACTGACGCAGCGGGTCGCCGCGGCGGCACGGACGCTTGGTATGCGCGTGCTCGACCATCTGATCGTGACCGGCGGCGACGTGTTCAGCTTCCGCGGCCATGGGCTACTTTGAGCGGCACCTCTCGACGAACTCCCTGGGCGTGCTGATGCCGGGAGCGTCTGCGCACAAAAGATGCGGTCGGATGGAGCTGCGAGGTGGTGGGGAACCCGCAATGGGTGCGGCGGAGTGCGCGACCCCGCCGCCGACAGATTTATTCCATGTGCTTGACGTAGCAGTTCTCCAACGCCTTCTTCTGCTTCTTGGCCGAAAGCCCCGCGGCCTCCGCCTTGCACTTGCCAAGCGGCGTGTTGGCATCCGCCGCCAACCGCGCAGCGTGCCGTGGATACGGACAGACGCAGCTCCCTGACCGACATCGCCACGCGCTTTCTCCGGCCACCGGGATATTTCGCACGCCTGCTCCGGCTGAACTATCTCGCCCCAGATATCGTCATGGCGATACTCGATGGGCGCCAGCCACCCGGCATCACGCGCAAGAAACTCATCGACGCAAATCTGCCGATGGACTGGTCGCTGCAGCGACGGCTGCTGGCGTTTCCGGAGCGACCGGGCCTGCAGATATCGTAAGAGGCGTCACGCGACTCATTTCGTGGCCATATGCTTGCCCAGAACTGCATCAACCGACCACGCTCCGCCGCCGCGGGCCATCAAGGGCAACAGGATCGCCGCCCAGCTCAGATGGGTCGGCCAGGCATCGGGATAGACGAAGACCTCGATCACCAGCGTCATCATGAATAGTGCGAGCGCCGAGAAGCGCGTCGCCAGTCCCAGCACGAGCAGGATCGAGAAAACATGTTCCGACCAGGTTGCCGCCACTGCCGCGATTTCGGGCGGGACGAGCGGCAGGGCATATTCGGTGCGGAACAGCTCATAGGTGCCATCTTTGATATGGAGGATGCCGTCGACCTTGGTCCGGCCCGACATGAAGAACACGCCGGCGATGCCCAGCCGGGCGACGAGCAGCAGCAGGGCATCCGGCACCAGCGAGGAAGTGTGGCGGGTAAGGCGCGCGTAGAGCGCGGTCGGCGAGGTCATGCAAAGTCTCCGGAAAGAGCGGCCGGGCGCGCGGCGCGGCGCCCCGGCCGCGTGGCATCAGGCCTTGGGGGTCAGCGAGCCATTGCCCTTGGGCGTCCGAATCGTGGTGCAGGTGCCCGCCTTGACGAGCTTCCACGCATTGCCCTGATAGTTCACCTTCGAGGTGCCGGCGCAGCTGGTACCGGCGCCGGCCTTGCAGTCGTTCTTGCCGGCGAGCGAGACGCCATAGCATTTCTCCATGGCGGGCTTGGTCTGGGCCGAGGCGGCGGGGGCGAGCGCGGCGCCGGCGACGGCGATGGCGAGCGTGGCGGCGACGGTGGCGTTGGTCGAACGCATGATGTCTGTCCTTCATGAACCATGCCTCCGGCGCGCGGCCCCGGTCAGGGGGAGCCGGGCAGCGCGGTGACCGGGGAGGAGGCGGAGAACCTGGTCACCTTGCCAGTTCGGCGGCGGCGGGCGGCGCGTTACACATTCACCACGAAAAATTTCGCGCCGCGGTGTAACCTTCCCGCCGGCTACGCCGAATTCTTCTGCAAGGAGGAGGAATGCGAGCGGACGAGGACGTGCTGCGCGGATTGATGGTGGATGGGCTGGGCGGTGACGCCGCGGCGCATGCGGCATTGCTGCGCCTGCTCGTGCCCGTGCTGCGTGGCTTCTACCGCCGCCGCGCCAGTGGCGGCGAAGACGATATCGAGGATCTTGTGCAGGAAACGCTGATCGCGGTGCATAGCCGTCGCGCCACTTACGATCGCGAGCGCGCCTTCACGGCGTGGCTGTTCGCGATCGCCCGCTACAAGATGGTCGACCATTTCCGTCGCGTCCGCCGCCTCCATCCCATCGAGGGCCTGGAAGACGTGCTGCTCGCCGAGGATTTCGAGCCGGCGACGCTGGCGCGGATCGATGTCGAGGATTTGCTCGCAGCGCTGCCCCCCAAGCAGGCGCGCATGATCCGCGCGACCCGGCTCGATGGGCTGAGCGTCGCCGAAGCGGCCGAGGCCGGCGGTATCGGCGAATCCGATGTGAAGGTCTCGGTGCATCGCGGTCTCAAGGCGCTGATGGCGCGCATCCAAGGAGGGGCGCGATGAACACCGACGACCTCATCTCCCGGCTTTCGCAAGACGTGCCCCCGGTGTCGCGGCGCGCGGTCGGCTGGCGGCTCGGTATCGGCATGGCCCTGGGAGGCCTTGTCTCGGTGGCGCTGGTGGCGCTCGTCCTCGGCATCCGGCCGGATCTCGGCCTCGCCATGCGCGGCACCGCCTTCTGGATCAAATGGAGCTATACCTTCTCGCTGGCGGTCGCGGCGGTGGTGATGGTGGTGCAGCTCGCCCGGCCGGACAGCGCCCGGCTGCGCTGGGCCTGGCTGCTGGTGGTGCCGGTGAGCCTGCTCGCCATCCTCGGCGTCGCCGAGCTTGCACGCACGCCGCCCGGCGAATGGCTGGCGATGTGGCTGGGGCATAGCTGGATGATCTGCCCCTGGCTGGTGCTGGCGCTGGCGATGCCGATCTTCGTCGGATTGCTCTGGTCGTTCCGCCGGATGGCGCCGACGCGGCTGCGCGCGGCCGGCGCTGCCGCCGGGCTCGCGGCGGGCGCCTTCGCCGCGACGGTCTATTGCATGCATTGTCCCGAAGTCTCCGCCATCTTCGTGCTGACCTGGTATTCGCTGGGCATCCTGCTCGCCGCGTCGCTGGGCGCGCTGCTCGGCCCGCGGCTGCTGCGCTGGTAAATTCGCTGACGGCTGTAACCGGGAACCCCGCGGGCCCGAATAGGGAGAGCCAATCCGGCTGAACCCTATTCTGGAGTATCCCCATGACCATCGTCCGCACCGGCGTCAGCCTCGCCGCGTCCGCCGCCGTCATCGCCATCACCGCCGCCGCACCGACTGCCGCGATCGCCAAGTCGGGCGTCGGCGCCGCCAAGGTCGTCCATTGCTATGGCATCAACACCTGCAAGGGCACCTCGGACTGCAAGACCGCGAAGAATGACTGCAAGGGTCAGAACAACTGCAAGGGGCAGGGCTTCAAGGAAGTGACCGCCAAGGCATGCAAGGCCGCCGGCGGCAGCCTGACCGCGCCGAAGTGATCCCCTTGGCCGGCCCGATGCTCCCCAGGCGCCGGGCCGGCCACCCCTATTCAGGACTGCCCCGATGATCCCTCCCTTTGCCGGCTTCGGCCTCGGCCTGCGCAAGCCGCATTATGCCGAGTTCCTCGAGACCCGGGTTGCGGTCGATTTCGTAGAGGTGATCTCCGAGAACTTCATGGTCGATGGCGGGCGACCGCGCCGAATCCTGCGCGAGGTGCGCGAGCGCTATCCGGTGGCGCTGCACGGCGTGTCGGTGTCGCTCGGCTCGGCCGATGGACTAGACGGCGCCTATCTCGCGCGGCTGCGCGTGCTGGTGGACGAAGTGGAGCCGGTCTTCGTCTCGGATCATCTGAGCTGGTCGCGGATCGAAGGCTTCAATTCGCACGACCTGCTGCCGCTGCCCTATACCAACGAAGCGCTCGACGTGGTGGCCGACAACATCCTGCGCGCGCAGGATGTGCTGGGGCGCGAGATGCTGATCGAGAACCCCTCGACCTATATCGATTTCGCGCCCGCCGACATGAGCGAATGGGAATTCCTCGACGCGCTCTGCGCACGTACCGGCTGCGGCCTGCTGCTCGACGTCAACAACGTGTTCGTCAGCGCGAGCAATCGCGGCTTCGACCCTCTCGCCTATCTCGACGGGATCCCGCATGCGCGGGTGCGCCAGATCCATCTCGCCGGGCACAGCCAGGGCAGCGAGTTGCTGATCGACACGCACGACCAGCCGGTGCCCGTGTCCGTATGGAAGCTCTATGCCCATGTGCTGCCCCGGCTCGGTCCCGTCGCGACGATGATCGAGCGCGACGATGCGATCCCGCCGCTGCACGAACTGCTCGCCGAGCTCGGCACCGCCCGGCGCATCGCGGCCGATGGCATGCGGGCTGCGGCATGAGCCTGTTCGACCTGCAGCGTGACATGCGCGCCTGGCTGGCGCGCGAGGAGGAGGCCGCCGTCGATCGGCTGGGCGGCGACGACGTCGCCCCGGGCCTGCGCATCCATCAGAACAATTTCCGCGCGCAACTCGCCGCCTGCCTGGAGGAGAGCTTCGCCCGGACGCGCGACTGGATCGGCGGGGATGCGTTCCACTAGGCGGTGGTCGCGCATGTCGCCCGCGTGCAGCCGAGCAGCTGGACGCTCGACGCCTATCCGCGCGATTTCCCCGCGACGCTGGCGCTGCTGTATCCCGCCGATCCGGAGGTCGCCGAGCTCGCCTGGATCGACCTTGCGCTGGGCGAAGCCTTTGTCGCGCCCGACGCCACGGCGCTTTCCGCCGCGGATCTCGGCGCGGTCGACTGGGAGCGTGCCGTGCTGCGCTTCTCGCCCTCGCTGGACCTTGCCGATCTGACCACCAATGCGCCCGCGATCTGGTCGGCGCTGGCGGAGGGCGTGGAGCCGCCGTCGGTCACCTATCTGCCCGAGGCGGGCGCGATCCTGGCCTGGCGTGACGGGGAGGCGCCGCGCTTCCGCGCGGTCGATCAGCTCGAACGCCAGGCGGTGCTCAGGACCCGGGCGGGTATGCCGTTCCCGGAACTGTGCGCCGCGCTGGCCGAGGCGCTTGGCGAGGACGCCGGCGTCGCGCGGGCCGGCGCGATGCTGGGCCAGTGGCTATCCGACGGACTTATCGTCGCCGCCGATAGCATTGCCGACTCGCCGTGAGCGGAAATTGCTTGAAATGCAGGAACATAGAGTGAGCATGAGTCGACTCCAAACAGGAGTCTGTCATGATCATTCTCAACGAAGCGATGCTTCGGGGCCTGGCGGCGGTCATCTCAAGCCTGGCCAGTCTGGCGTGGTCCTTGCGACGCAAGCGGTGAGGATAAGCCTTGCCCCAACACGGCGGTCGGCACACGAGCGCTTTCAATGTTCATATTTTGTTCTATTCTGGGCTTATGGACCGATTCGCCGACCCTACCGATATCTCAGAAGCTATTCTGCATGCGCCGGGCTGGGCGCGAGTGGGCATCACTGCTCCCAGCCCTCGCTTGCGCGAGCGGGCCGCGACGGAACTCGCGCGAGCTGTGGCGGCCCGACTCGATGGTCATTCCCTTGCTATTGAAGACGGGCGGCAGTTTTCGCTCGAGCTGTAGAAATCCGTTCGGCCCCTGGCTCGGTTCGGCTTTCCGAACAGGGGCGCTTCGGTATATCCGCCCTTTGATAGACGGGTCGGGCCTATACCCTGCGGGGTATATTTCCGGTTTATACCCCGAAGGGTATAATCAGCTAATCTGTCTTAGGATTGCCGGACTCGCACGACGGTGGCAGCACAATTCGCCGGATCACCCCCCGACGATGCCACAACGACGATCCACGAACTGGTCCGCTTCGTCGGCAAGGGACGGGTCGTCAGAACCAATGCCGGACCCGTCGTACCCGCATGTGGAGGGATCCCCGGCCCGCAATCTCGGTTTTCGACCGAGATCGGGCGCACGGTCCGCGAACGGTCGAGCGGCCTGACGTAATCGAGTTCGTCTCTACCAGGTCCCGGCTCAGGGTCGCGGGCGCAGCTCGCTCTCCAGGGCGGCGAATGTCTCTTGCAGCAGGACCGGCATCGTACGCGCGCCGGCTTCCTGATCGAACGCCTCGGTGGACAAGCGAATGGCGCCCATCGCAATCATCGCGACCAGCTTGAGGGCGGGCTCCCGCTCCGGGCCGGGACAGCGCTCGCGCAGTGCCGCGAGCAACACTTTTTCATGCTCGACATAGCTGGCCTGCTTTCGGGCCTGCACGGTCTCGCTCGATCGCATCAATCGATCGATCGCGAGCATTTCGTCGGGAGGAACCGCGGCGCATACCTGAATGACGGCGTCGCGCACTGCCTCGATCGGTTGCTTGTCAGGGGCGGCCTTCCGCACTGCGTCGGCGATCATCGCGCCCATCCCGCTCTGCAGGGAGAGGAGTATGTCGTCCTTGGACTTGAAATAATGGAAGATAGTCCGGCGCGATATCGCAGCAGCGGCAGCGATGTCGTCCAGCGTGGTCGCGTCATACCCGCGTTCGAGGAAGAGGCGGATTCCCGCGTCCGTAATGCGCCGCATCGTCTCGCGTCGCTTGCGGACCCGCAGGCCTTCCCCTGACTCACCGGTGGCGGAAGACATCGGCAAATTGCCCCCTTGAAATATGCACTGAGTGCAAATATTATTCTGCACTCAGTGCATATATAGGCGAATGCGAAATGCGTAAATGGACGACCGCGGACATTCCTCCGCAGGATGGCCGCACTGCGGTGGTGACAGGGACCGGAGGCCTGGGGTTCGAGACGGCGCTGGCCCTGGCGCGCGCAGGCGCGAAGACGATCATCGCAGGCCGTAACCCGGCTAAGGGGGCGGACGCGGCTGCTCGAATTTCCGCTGAGCTTCCCTCCGCGCATGTGCGGTTCGAGTTGCTCGATCTCGCGAGCCTGGCTTCCGTCACAGCGTTCGCGGCGCGACTGGCGGACCGGGAGGAGAAGCTCGATCTCCTGATCAACAACGCGGGCGTGATGGTCCCACCAAGACGGGAGGTTACGCAGGACGGGTTCGAGCTTCAGTTCGGAACAAACTATCTCGGGCATTTCGCACTGACGCAGCGGCTGCTCCCCCAACTGCGCAGGGGAGGGGACGCCAGGGTGGTCTCGCTCTCCAGTGTCGCTGCGCGGAGCGGCGCGATCGACCTCGACGATCTCAACGCCGAGAAAAGCTACCGGCCGATGCCGGCCTATAGCCAATCCAAGCTCGCCTGCCTGATGTTCGGCCTCGAATTGCAGCGCCGCAGCATTGCGGGCGGTTGGGGCGTGACGAGCATCATTGCGCATCCCGGCGTCGCGCGCACCGACCTCCTGCACAATGCTCCCGGTCGCTGGAGTGGAATGGGCCTGGCACGGACACTGTTATGGTTTCTCTTCCAGCCGGCCCCCCAAGGGGCGCTCCCGACGCTCTTCGCGGCCACATCTGCCGACGCCGAACCGGGCGGCTATTATGGGCCGGATGCACTGGGCGAGACGCGCGGATATCCTGCACCCGCGCGGATCCCGCCGGCTGCGCTGGACCGGACGGCCGCGCGGGCCCTCTGGGAAGCCTCCGGCAAACTGGTCCATGGCGTCGGGAACTGACACGGGCCGCGGGGCGGCAGCCTGCCGCGCGTGGCGGACGTACCCGGCGCATTGCTACATGCCTTCGGGCTCCGGCGCCCCTGGCGTGACGGAACAGTCGCCATTCCAGAATGTTCTCCCGGCGAACCTATCGCAAGTCGGGGAATGCATGAAAAAGCTTGAGTCGAATGAAGCACGCCTCGCGACACTTTCCGATGATGACTTCAAGGACAAGCTGGCTGCGGCGATCCCCCAGCTCCGTGCCTTCGGGCGGAGTCTGAGCGGCAGTCGGGATGTAGCGGACGATCTCGTTCAGGATACCATGCTCAAGGCATGGGCCGCACGCAGCCGCTTCCAGGCGGGGACGAACTTCAAGGCATGGACCTTCACGATCCTGCGGAACATCTACTTCAGTGCGGCGCGGCGCAAACGCTTCACGGGTGAGTGGAACGAGATCGTAGCGGACCGGGTCCTTACCGCGCCCGCGAGCCAGGACAAGTCCGTCGAGCTCCGGGACCTTATGCGAGGGCTCCAGCAAATCCCTGCAGACCAGCGCGAGGCTCTCGTCCTGGTGGCGGCTGCCGGAATGTCCTACGAAGAGGTGGCCGAGATTACCGGCGTCGCCGTGGGCACTGTCAAAAGCCGCGTGTCGCGTGCGCGCATCGCGCTCGAGGCCCTCATGGAGGGCGGTATCCTCAAGACGAGGCGCCACGATTTCGGCAACGCGGAAGCCGCCGTAGTCAGCCTGTTCGCCTATCTGGATACCATCCAGGCCCGCCACCGGGATGACTCTGATCCGGGCGAGACAGCCGCGCTTCCCATCGCGGCCTGATCGACGCCGCTGCCGGCGGGATGCGCGACAGCGGCGCTGCGTCGGCCTCTCATAAGCGTACGGTGGCTTCCGGAGACTCCGGCGTCCAGCTTGTTAAATCCGTCAGCGCGAAGGGTCGCGATTTGGGGCCGGGACACACGGCCCCGGAGCTGGGTTCATGTGAAGTCTCCTGGCGCCGGTATCGGCGTGGCTCGCTGAGAGCAGTCAGTTGCCGGAGTCGGCCGGCGGCCGGCCGCAGACGGTAGAGGGCGCGAAACTCGTCGATGCGTTTCTCCGGCGGCCAGCGCTCCATCCCTTCGCAAGTTCAAGCCGTGGTTCCAGAGAGATTTCATCTCGGCGAGCGATCCGCAAGGGAAGAAGCTCGGTCCTTCTCGTGAAGTCCACGGCTATCCGGCCTTGAGACCCGCGACAACGGCTTATCCAGAGGACCGGGTTGCTCCTATCAGGGCCATCGCATGGACCGTATAACCGGCTGGAAAAGCACGACAAAAAATTCTCGCACAACCCTCTTGAAACGCCGTCTGGAGATTCCAAATCATCGCCGCCGGATGCGATTTCTCGGTCCGGCAGGACCTGGGGGCACCGGCTCTCGATCCGGTGCGCCTCGTGCTCAGATTGCTCATTGGAGGATTTGGATATGAGGACCGATTTCGATTTTGCGCCCTATCGCCGTTCGACCATCGGATTCGACCGGCTGTTCGATCTGCTCGAAGCAAGCACGCGCAGCGACAACAGCAGCAGCAGCCCACCGTTCAACATCGAGCGCCACGGCGACGATCGTTACAGCATCACGCTTGCGGTCGCCGGTTTCCGGCCCGATGAGGTCGAGATCGTTGCGCAGAACAACCTGCTGAGCGTCACCGGTCGAAAGGCCGAGGATGATGGCGCCACCCAATATCTCCATCGGGGCATCCCGGCGGGTACGTTCGACCGCCAGTTCCAGCTCGCGGACTTCGTGGTCGTCGAAAGCGCGAGCTTCGAGGATGGCTTGCTGCGCATCCAGCTCAAGCGCGAAGTCCCCGAGGCGATGAAGCCGCGACGCATCGAGATCAGTGGCAAGGCCGGCCAGCCGGCCAACGATCTTCTCGAGGTACCCGCCGACAACGCCGCAAGCGACGCGGCCTAATTACCGCCCGCCTCGCTCGAGCGAGGCGGGCACTCTCACCCAGATCAACCCCGGAACGACCTTCGAAAGGAGAGCGGATGTCGGTTCATCATTTTCAGCGGCTGCAAGACCCGCGTGCACGGGTGGGGCATCCCCAGTTCGAGCCAGAGGTGAAGCGCGCGATCCTCGCATCCTGGGCATCCGATGCCTTCGCGGTGCGGTCGAAGCCAGCTCTGCGCGAGCCTCCCGAACTGCCCGGGCCGGTCCCCGTGCGCGATGTGCCGGATGCTCTCAAGAGCCTGGATTCGACGGGCGGACGGACAAGCTGAGCATGTCAACACCGCCTGCGACCATCCCCAGGGAGATCGTCGACTGCATCGGCCAGGCGCGGGAGCCCAGTGTCCAGGAACTGGGCCGTGTAGCCCGGACCATATGGCGCGATATCTCCGGCGACGAGCAGAGAATAGCTGCGCGCTCTACCTGCCCGAAGAGCCGGCATCTCAGCTTTCGAGCTGCACATGCCGCGCTCGCGGGTAGCTATTGAAAGATCATGCCGGAAGAGCGTGCTCGGGCCAATGCCGGCATGATAGAATAGGTTCGATGAACAGCACAGTGGTATGGACGAAGCCGAGCTGCGCCGCGCCTATCTGGAGTGCCATGGCGGATCTGACGATCGGCCAGGAAGCGTTCGCAAAACCCTGCAAGGGACGCCAGATCGAGCTACGAACCGCATGAACGGCTCCCCTTTATAACATGGGTTACTGTCGATCTTCGGTTCATTCGATATTTTCTGTCCGGGCTCGTGGGGCACATGGAGCACGCAATGACGGTCGAGAGCGACATCGAGTATCTGAGCCGCAGGATTGAGGAAGAGCGTGAAAAGGCCGAGCACGCGGACAACCCGGCTGGCTACCGGATCCACACCGACTTTGCCCGGGAGTATGAACGGAGGCTCCAGGCATTGATCGCCGATCAGCCGGTGCCGGCGTCGATGAACGGTCATGTCGCGTAAGCGCGAGGGTCGCCGTGCAGAACAGGCGTGGGAAGTGCGGATTGCTCAGACGCTGCGGTCGGTCCGTGAGCGCGATGAAGCGCGCCGTGCGGCACGCACCAAGCCTTCCTGGCTAGAACGCATATTCCGGCGCTAGTTATGCCTTGAGCTGTACGTGGCCGGAAGGCTTCAAGAGGGAACCTTCCGACCGCGGGCGGAGGGGAGCGGTTGCAGGGAACCTACAGCCCAAGCCATGGTTTTCGCCGAACGCGGCAATCAGGGCAATCAGTTGAGCTCGGCACTGAGCAATGGACAGCCTTGCTTGCTGCGGCCGACCGGTTCACGTTGCTGACCGATATCCGCAGTATCTATGCAGATATTCCGGCGGTGCTGACCGTCGATTCAAATGGCGCTTCCTCGCTTGACGATGATCGAGCCCTTCAGGTCGAGAAACCTTTCTCGACGGCGATTATCCACGATGCGCTGGTGCGACTTGGCTTGCGCGAAACGCCGATAGCAGGCGAAAATGACGAATGCCGAGGATGCCCGAGGTTGAACGGGACGGCCCTGCAGAAGTAGGCAGGCTATTGACGACGACGGCCGAGTGGTTGGAATGAGCGATACCCTGCAATCTGCGATCGCCTCCGTGATCGCCCGTGCGCCTGAGTGGATCCGCCAGGAGTTGGCTTCCAAGGATCACGCCATGCGCGAACGAGCCGAGGAAGCGCTGGCTGCCATGATCGCCGGCACGCTTGGAGAAGCGAGCGAGCCAAAAAACTAAGCCGTTCCGCGTCCGAATATGAATTGGGCGAACTTCATTGCACGCCGGGCCGGATAAGACATCGCATCGTTGCAGCCCATCATTGAAGGCTCCGGGCATCGCACTTACACGCTCAACGGCTGACACTAGGGCGGAAGCGTCGGGCAGTTTCTGGCTTGACCTAGCCAGCAAGGGAAAGTTCGAGATTGGGTGGAAAGCGGAAAGGCAGCTTATAATCGCAGCGGTCGCATCTCTCGCTGCAACCCATCCCAGCGACCGGGTTCAAATGCCGTTATCGCTAGTTGTCCGCGATCCCCGTCATGGAACCCTGTAAGCGTCAGGCCCATCGTCCGTAAAACGATAAACCCAAGAGCCTCTTGAGCATCACCATCTGCCGCCTGCCTCTGACCTAGGCACGTACAACCCTATGCCTGGAAGCACCCGCCGACCAGCCCTTGCCATTCGGCACCCGAACACTGAACGGCAGTTTTTGCCGAAAGCCGCCATCGAGACGCACCAAACTGGCTCTTCCTTTGTCACTTGCGCGCGGTCGCGAACTCCAACCTGATTCCGCCCGGGATGAAGACGAGGAAGTGGCGAGTGGTGGATCCAGGTGGGGTGGGCTGAGGCTCCACATCGACGGTGACGCCGGGATGGGCGCTGACCTCTCGCCACGCCGCCGCAAGCGCATCCTCGTCGGCAACCGCGAGCGAAAGATGATGGAGGCCGATGTTGGCGCGGCGATCGAAGGCCCGCGCCGTCGCCGGCTCGCCCGCGCGCCACAAGGTGATCAGCGCGTCCCATCGGAGATGAAGATTGCCGGGTAATCGGGCGCACCGTCGACGACGTCGAAACCGAGAACATCGCAAAAGAATGCCTGTGCCTCGTCGAGACCGGGAACGGTCAGCCCCACATGATGGACGCCACAGGTCAGCCTGCCGGTCATGAGCGTGCTCCTTCCAGTTCCGAAACGCGGGCGCGCAGTCGCGCGAGTTCGTCGATAAGAGGTTGATGGGCCGCTGCAATCTCCGCCTCGGTGAAGCGAGGGGTGATATGCTGGGGACAATTCCAGTCGAAGCCGACAACATCGATCAGGAGAACCCGCTCTGGCACCGCGTCATGTCCTGCACGCGTAAGTTCGGCGATTTCCGCCGGATCGTCGCTTGTCCGCGCACGACCGATCAATTTG
Source organism: Sphingomonas sp. OTU376 (assembly GCF_038440415.1). Lineage (NCBI taxonomy): Bacteria > Pseudomonadati > Pseudomonadota > Alphaproteobacteria > Sphingomonadales > Sphingomonadaceae > Sphingomonas > Sphingomonas sp. OTU376. The sequence goes on from NZ_JASATQ010000024.1 coordinate 19,850, forward strand.
AGCCGGCGCCGTGCAGGATAGTCCATCAGAAACAGAGAGACGCGATCGTCCGCAGCCAGGTTCGCCGTCGAAAGATACTGGCGATTCCCTTGATAGTCGACGAAACCGAGCCTGTTATCGGCAATGTGACGCAGAAACCCCGCAGGGCCGCCGCGATGCTGAACGTAGGGCCAGCCACCTTCGCTAACGCTCGCGATATAGAAGCTGTCGCGTGCCGCGATGAAATCTAGTTCTCTTGCTGTCAGCGCGTCGAACGCGCCGGCTTGGCTTTCCATGCGCGCGTAGGCGGTGCGTGATCCGGCCGCCGCCTGCAGCGCACGAGCGCCGGGGCCGAACATCAGATGGAGATAGGTCTGCGCCATACGGTACACTCAGGTTGATGCCGGAGGTGCCATGCCTTCCGACATTCAGGGGGTTGCGCCGCCACGTATCGCGCCCAGCAAGCTGGCACGCTGGCGGTCGACGATGCGCTTGAAAGTGCTATCCTCGCCCAGCGCCCGCGCCAGGACGATTGCACCTTGGATGCCGGACACTGCCTCCTCGGCCAGCTGCGCCGCCGACGCGGAAGGGATGTTCGCGGCCTCGAGACAATGCGCCAGTGCCGCGATCCAGCGGCTGAAATAGCCATTGATCGTCGCCGCGAACGCGCCGCCGCCGACGTTGAGCCCGAGCGCGCCGACAAGGCAGACCCTCCGCCCGGAGCGGAAATAGGCCGTCACCTCGTCGAACATTGCCGTAACCGCCGCGGCCGGGTCCTCGGCCTGTTCCAGCGGTACGAAGATGGTTTCGGCGAACCAGCGATCGATATCGGCAAGGACCGCCTCCATCATCTCCTCCTTGCCGCCGGGGAAGAAGTTATAGAGGCTACCCTTGCCGAGGCCGGTCGCCTTCGACAGCACCGCCAGGCTCGCGCCCTCGAACCCATGTTCGCGGAACGCTTCTGCCAATGCGGGCACCGCATTCTCGCGGGTGGTGAGGACGCGCCCGCCGGTCATAGGCCGAGGTCGCTGAGCGACGGATGATCATCGGGGCGGCGGCCGAGCGGCCAATGGAACTTGCGCTCCGATTCCGCGATCGGCATCTCGTTGATGCAGGCATAGCGGTTCGACATCAGGCCATCCTCGGCGAACAACCAGTTCTCGTTGCCATAGGCGCGGAACCACTGGCCATTATCGTCACGATACTCATAGGCGTAGCGCACCGCGATACGGTTGCCGGTGAAGGCCCAGAGCTCCTTGATGAGCCGATATTCGTGTTCCTTGTTCCACTTGCGGGTCAGGAATGCCTGGGCTTCCTCGCGATTATTGGCAAACTCCACCCGATTACGCCAGCGGGTGTCGAGCGAGTATGCGAGCGCGACCTTCGCTGCATCGCGCGTATTCCAGCCGTCTTCGGCCAAGCGGACCTTTTCGATGGCGGTTTCATGGGTGAACGGGGGCAGAGGGGGACGAGACATCGGATTTCCTTTCTTCATCGGAAAAGTCTTCGCAAGCGCCGGAGGCGCAAGGGAGAAGGCTGGAAACGCGGTGACAAGAACGCGTCGGTTCGACCGGCTTCATCTTCCAATCACCATGTTGTACCGATCGGTACAAGTTGCCTTGGGCACTGTCAAGCGTTGTTTCGATAGTACGGGATCCGGCTGGCGCCTCGTCTTGCGAGATGGCGATATCCCAGATGGCCTCTCGTATCTGCAATGCCCGGGCGTCTGCGGCCGCTGAAAGCTGCCGATGAAAGCGAGACTGGAAATGACCGCTTCGTCCCAATGCCAGCCGCGCGCAGCCGGATGAACGAACAACGGCTTTCAAGCTTGAGGCGCATTAGTTGTAACGACCGACATGGGGCGCGTAGCTTCCCGGCGGATCAGGCGGGAGCTGGCCAGCGGCGTGCCCGACAGCAGATCTAATAATTGCGTGGTCAATATCCGCCGAAATCTTCCGGCATGGGCGCCTCTGCTCTGACAATCCGGACCAGATGGCCCAGTGCGCCAACCTCGCGCTGTGCCTTCCACGCAGCGCCGATGCTCCATGCCGCTTCCTTCCCTTCCACAGCCAGAAGCCTCAATCGACCGGGAAGCAATGCTTCGGAACTGACCGGCACGATGGCGCAGCCCAGCCCTGCTGAAACCAGTGCGAGGACTGTCTGTATGTCATCGGCTTCCTGCACCACCTTCGGATCAAAAGCGGCAGAGCGACACCAGGCTCGAACTTGAGCGGCGAGCCCAGGTCCCCGTGCCTCCCGTAACGCAATGAAGTCCTGTGCTGCGAGCCAACTTCGCAATCTCGCTCCCGAAGGAATGTCCAGATTCTGCGGAACTGCTATCGCAAGACGGTCGGATGCCAGCGGACACGACATTAGGTCCGGTGGCGCGGGCATACGAATGAAACCAAGATCGAGTTCGTCCCGTCTAAGTCGGTTGACCTGCTCATGCGAAGAGTAGTCATCCATTGATACGGACACGCCAGGATGCGCGGCACGAAAGCGAGCGACAAGCCAGGGCGCGACCGCGATCGTCGACAGCCCGAAGCCAATATTCAAATGGCCGAGCTGACCATCGACGGCACCACGCGCATCGTGCAGCAAGGCATCCGCATCCCGAACTAGCCGCCGAACCTGAGGAAGTAGAAGGGTCCCGAGCGGAGTCAGGCGCACGGGCTGCCTGTCACGATCGAAAAGTTGACCGCCGATTTGCTCCTCGAGCGCCCGGATCCGTTTCGTCAGCCCAGGCTGGGTAATGTGCAGACGCTCGGCGGCATGGCCAAAATGACCCTGATCCGCAACCGCCAGAAATGCACGCAGTCTCTCGACATCCATTCCAATCAGCTATCATGAGTGGCCATATGTTTCATTGGAGTTTTGCAGCGGCAAGCTGGCATCGATGTCTCAGGAGGACCCGATGACCAGAAATCTTTGCGTTGCGACTGTCCAGTTCCAGCACCAGGCGGGAAACAAGGACCATAATCTTTCTCGCATCGAACATTTTGCCCGGAAGGCGGTGACCTCGGGCGCCCAACTCGTCTGCATGCCGGAAATGTGCATTACCGGCTACTGGCACGTGCCTTTCCTCGACGAGGCAGGGCTGCATGCGATCGCGGAGCCGGTGGACGGTCCGAGTGTCCGGCGTGTGGCTTCACTCGCGCAACATCTCGGTCTGGCAATTGGCGTCGGCTGGCTAGAGCTCGGTGAAGACGGACGCCTCTACAATGCCTATCGGCTGTGCTTCCCGGACGGCAGCGGCCATACGCACCGCAAGCTCCATGCCTTCGAGCATCCGCTGATCGCGTCCGGCGAGCGCTACACGGTTTTCGACACCCCCTGGGGCGTGAAGCTGGGCATTCTAATTTGTTGGGACAACAATCTCGTCGAGAACGCACGCGCTTGTGCATTGCTTGGAGCCGAAGTGCTGCTGGCACCGCACCAAACAGGGGGAACCAACTCACTCAGCCCGCGAGGCATGAAACCCATCCCCGTCGAATATTGGGAGGAGCGCCATCTTGAACCCGAACGATGCAAGCAGGCATTCGCGGGCACAAGCGGCCGAGCTTGGCTTATGCGATGGCTGCCTGCGCGTGCGCATGACAACGGGCTCTTCATCGTTTTCAGCAATGGCGTAGGCCGCGATCAGGACGAGGTTCGCACGGGACACGTGATGGTCCTCGATCCCTATGGAGACATTGTCGGGGAGTCGGCTTCCCTGGACGACGACATGGTCGTGGCCCAACTTGACCTGAGCCTCATTGATACGAGTAGCGGGCGGCGATGGATGCGCGGACGCCGACCAGAGCTCTATGCGAGACTGACCGAATGGGACGGAACCGAGTTGTCGCCACATGCGACCCGGTTCGGGGGCAACGGCCACGCCAAGGTATCGGCATGCTCAAGCGAGTAGAAGCGCGATAACTGGCCGGGCGGATCGCATCTGCCCGGCCTAAATCTCAGGCAAAATTCAGCGCCCGACGATCTGCGTTCCGAAGAGCTGTCGCGCCAGAAACCACCCAAATTTCGCCGTTTCGGTTGAGATTCGCGGCGCCAGAAGCCGCCTGGCCGCAAACACCCATAGTCGACCGTTCGGAGGTGAGAGGGCCGATCCAAGAGCGGCCAGGCAGGAAGCGCCCCAGTTGCCGCCACTCAGGCGATCGGGCTTCGATCCCGAAAGCGGCCGTCCCTCCATGCTCTGGCGAACGACAGCAAACGTCCCGATAACCTACCCTGTGGGGGGCGATTGAATGAAAAACCACTTCCGGCACGGCGGGTCGATTCGACGAAAGACCAGCCTCAGAGGGCTTTAGCAGACCAAGCGCTCGCCTCGGATCAAGCCCAGCTTCTAAGGCAGATCATCACAGGATGCTTACGGGTGTGGGGATGTCGGGCGAAGACCCGCTTGTTATCGTGATCTCGATGAAAACCTGCCCGCTACCAATCTGACCTGATAGGGAGTTGTTATGGAAAACCGGAGATGGGTGGAAATCGTTGAAGAGAACGTTCAACGGTTTGGCGACCTCGTTGTCGGCATCGATCCCTTTCTTCCCGATATCCCTCACATGCTGCTTCGGGCTGCGGACGCAGACAAGGGGATTTCGCGCTACGTCGATTTTATCCTGGATACAGTCGAAGGAAGTGTTGGCTTCGTAAAGTTTCAGGCTGCCTATTTCGAAGCGCACGGCCTCGCCGGATTGGCGGCGCTCTCCGCCGGCATGAAGAGGGCAAAGGCGGCGGGCATGGGCGTCATATTGGATGCAAAACGTGGAGACATTGGCGCAACTGCCGCAGCATATGCTCGCGCCTACCTAATGCCCGGTTCCGAGGGCGGAAGCGACGATTTCGAAGCGGACTGCCTGACAGTTAGCCCTTTGATGGGACCCGATACGCTTGATCCCTTTGTAGAATGCGGAAATCGGTTCGGGAAAGGTCTGTTCGTGTTATGTCGCACTTCCAATCCGGGCGCGGGCTGGCTCCAGGACAAATTGGCGGGGAACAGGCTAATTTCCGACCGGGTCGCCGATCTGATCGGCGCCCTCCCGTCATTGGAAACGGGTTCTCTGAGCCCTTTTGGAGCTGTGATCGGAGCAACCATACCTCAGGAAGGGCGGCGCCTGCGGAAGCTTTTGCCCCGCTCGATCATTCTGGCGCCCGGACTTGGGGCGCAGGGGGGCGATCCCGCGAGCATCCGTTCTCTTCGCGGCAATCGTCTCGGAGATCTGCTTGTTCCCGTATCGCGAGGATTGACCCGCGTTGAGGATCGGAATGTTTCCCTGGAGGATTACCGCGCCGTCATCTTGGAAAGGGTAGATCAGTTCAAAAGGGCGATCGCACATGACTATCGCGTGACGGCTTGAGCGCCTCACCGGCCGGAGAATCGATGAGACAACCTCCGCTTTCGCAATCGGCACAACCAAAGCGGACTCACCGCTTCCCACCCACAAGATGCTCACCAGTCAGCGTCGGAATAGTTATTTGAGGCTTCCAGTGTGTTCTCGGCGCAGATGCCATCGCCTGTGCGAATTGCACAGTCGCTGGAACACGAGGATAAGGTAACACCAAGGACTACAATCCACATCGGACGCCAAGCCATTTGGCCGATCCCTCACCGTCGGTTACTAAAAGATGTGCTCAATGTGCGGTGTGAGGATGCAAAAGTTGTAACCTGACATATACGTGATTTTACAATCACGTGATAAACCGATCTGGCATATCCCGGTTAGTGATCGAATGTAGGTGGATCGCCATTGAAGCGTACGCGCGGAACAATGTTCATCCGCGCGAAATTTATAGCATTAGTGCAGAACTTTTACCTGGGTCTTGAGGAGGCTGGGATTGAGCGAGGCAGTTCACGAATGCACGCAGCAGAAACGGGCTGAGCTTCGCCGGCAGGCCCGGGTGCTGACGAGCGGCGTGTTTGGCATGAGCGGCGATGCCGAGCTCTCTCAGATCGTTGAACAGGTCGCGACAGAGACCGGTTTTCCCTTCTCCGCCGTGTCGATCGTGGACCGCACAACGCTTTGGTTAGCGGTAGCCTACGGTTTCGACCCGAGGGAGTTCACCAGGCCCGACAGCTTTTGTGACGCCGCGATCGGAGTTCGAAATTACGCTCCTCTTTGTGTGCCGGATGCCTGGAGCGAGCCCCGATTCAAGTTTGCTCCAGCAGTGATCGAAATGAACGTGCGCGCATATTTCGCCGCGCCCTTGGTCACCAGCGACGGCTTCGCACTTGGCACGCTGTGCCTTCTAGACCAAAAACCCCGAACAGTCGGTGCGGAAGAGCTTGAGCTTCTCAGGTCTCTCGCCAGCAAAGCAGTCGCGGTGATCGAACGCGAACCGAACGCTCTAGCCTATGCCAAATATGCTATCGCGGAGCTTACTACCCGCATCCGCTTCGCAATCGCCGATAAGAACGATGCCGAGGTGGCCGTGCTCGATGAGGAGCTTCGACGGCTCGAAGCAAAGTTAAAAACCGAATGGGGATGAGTGCGCAGGGGCGTGGGGATGTCGTCCGAGCCACATTGGCTCATTCTCGGGCGGAAAACCTATAAATCATGCGACAAAGTACTGGTTTTCATGCCTTTTGGGTAACTAGGCTGAGCAGCCGCTGGGAATCGGCACCGGGGCGACATCCTTCCTCCTTGTCGCTCCGGTATTGGCGGCGGCGATGCTGTTGTCATTGGGCCTCGGAGGCGGCTGTTGAGTCTGGAAGTGTTTGCATCCGCAGCAGAACACTTGAACGAACAACTCATTGTTCGAGTTCGCGTCGATGGCATGGACTGGCTGGAGATTAGTCAGATCGACCACCCCGCTGGCGATCCTACGCTTGCTCGCTTAGTAACCCGGGAAAATAATCACACTATTGTTGTGCGAGTGTCGTCCCTTCGTGCGGTAGTCCGTTATTCCTATGAGTAGACGCGAAAGCGCCAAATTCAATTCCGTTGATTTTCTTCGCTTTGGCTCGTCGGCGGCGACGTAATGTAAACACTGTTGTGGTATGCCCTTGCCGTGAGCATTCCATCCCGACCAGAGGCGCAAGCCTATGAGGCGCTACGCAAGGCGCGGGTGTTCGAGGATCGAGAATATCACTTCCAGCGGGCGGATCGTGAGCGCCAGCTAGCTTACCGCGCTACAGAGGCTGCCCTGAGGGAACGCCATCTCGAGCTTGCGGACTGCCACATTCGTCTTGCCGAACTCTTGTCGTGAAAACCCGCAGCCGCCGCCGCATCAGTCGTAGCAAGCTGCCTGGCTGCTGGCGCCCCAATCTTGGCCGTTCAGATCGTCGACCAGCAATTCCAAAAGCTGCCGCTCGTTGAGCGGGTGGCTCGGCCAGGATCAAAAAGCGTGGTGCCAGGGTTTCGCGCGATGAATCACGTTCGCTGGCACGGAACAGCCGATCCCCAGGTCCGGTGCGCCGGGCTGGGTCGGACGGTAATATGGCTCGCCTCTGCGATAGGCCGGACGTGTCACGACCGGGTCGGCGCGGCTGAGCCAGGTTCGCGCCCGGCAAAGCGAATGGCGTTTCGCGGCAGACCACTGAACCGGGGAGGAACATCCCGCGTTGTGAAAGCGATGTCCGAGCAGATTTCCGAGCTTCGCCGATTGATGGAGGCCGCGGCGGAAGCGCTCGATTTCGAGCAGGCGCGCAGACTGCGCGATCGGATCAACCTCTTGCGGGGCGGTGCGACGGCGGCGGAGGTCGAGGATATCGACACCTCGGGCCTGACCCGGCAGCAACCTGGTGCCATGGGGCTTGGCACCAGCCAACAGAAAATGACGCCGCCCGCCGGCTGGCGCCCTCCGCCGAAGCCCGACCCGATGACGAAGGGCAGCCGTCGCAGAGGCAAGCGTCGCGGCTGACCTGGCCTGCGCGGCGACGGAAAACCCTAGTCCCCGCCGCCCTGGCCACGCAGATAGGTCGCCACGGCATGTTCGTCGCTGCCGACCGCGCTCACCGCTTCCTCCAGCTGTGCGCGCGTCACATTGAACCTGTCCGCCCATTGGCCCGCCAACTCCTCCGAGCCGAGCTCGACCTGGACGCGGTCTTCCTCGGGGCATTCGCGCGGAGCGGCGGCGGCGGCCGCTGCATCCGACCCGGGCGCCTGGTTCTCATCGCCGGGCGGGCGCCGCTGCCGATCCGGTGCCGTACCGCTTCCGAGACCGACGCCGCAGTCATTCGTCGGGTCTGTCATGCTCTCAGCTCCTTCCATATACGCCAGCGCGGACGATCCGCAGCCGGCCTGCTCATGTACCCCTGGCTGGCCGGCGTCCCGCGCTCTAGCTCGGCGCATGCGATTGGGGGCTCGGTGCACGCGCCTCCAGGTCGAAGCGGTCTCCTTCGCTCAGGAGGTGCTGGCGTACATCGTGCATCGAAAGCGTCTTTTCCGGGCTTGCCTCCGAAATGTTCGATCGGGTCACTTCCGCGCCATCGACGATGTAGACGGCCCCGGCGCCGAGCACGTCGAATGCGCTGCCTTCCAGGAGGATTGCGGTGTCCTCGTCGATGCCGATTCCGAGCACCCGCGGGTTCTGGGCGACTGCACCCAGCAGGCGCCCGATACGCCCGCGTTCGGCAAAAATGCTGGTCGATGATGACGTCGCGCACCAGGCCCAGCCCCGGCACCATGTGGAGGTCGCCGATCCTGTGCGACTCCTGGCTGGCGCCTTTGACCAGCATGGTTTCGCTCATGACCGACGCGCCCGCCGAGGTGCCCGCCACCAGGCCGCCGCGAAGGTGCAGTTCCCGCACCATCTTCTCGACCGGCGTGTCGCCGATCTGGCTCGATATGCGCAGCTGGTCGCCGCCGCTGAAGAAGATGCCGGCGGCGTTGGCGAGGATGTCGGCGGCTCCCGGCTCCAGGGTTTCGCCCCGCTCATGGACATAGAGCTCCACGAGCTCGTCCACTCCCAGCTCGCCGAAAGCCTTTTGATAGGCGTCGAAATAGCCTTCGGGTTGGTGGCTGGCGACGGTTGCGATGACGAGCTTGCCTCCTCGCAATCTCTCGGCGACCGCGTAGGATACGCTTGTCGCCTTCCTTGTCCTCATGACCGCCGATGATGACGAGGGGGCCTGGCTCACTCGGCATCGAGCAGCTCCTCCAGTTCCTCGCGACGGACCGCGCCACGCGCGCCCCCCATGTTCTCGGCATGGATATCCAGGGCGAAATGCTCGCTGTTGCTCCTGCAGGCTCAACCGAGTGATTTGGAAGCGTTCCACCGCGCTGATCTTGTTTAAGTCATTGCGATGAAATGCCTTCGCGGGATGTCGAGCGATGCTCGGTCGCGGCACGGCTGGCCGGGTGAGCTAAACCGAGAGTCGCGCTCGATAGGCCTCGAAACAGCGCGCGCCGCATCGCAGGCGGATCAGCGCGCCTTCGGCCATCGCGGTCGCGCGGCGAGCATCCTCGGTCACGGCGGGCCGGATCGCCTCCCGGTTCCAGTCCTCGCTATGCTTGATGTCGAGAACCGCGTGCAACGTGAAGTATCGCGCTTCCTTGGGTGTTAGCCCGACCCGCCGGAGCCCTTGTGCGACGAGCGCCGAACGCCCCGGCGCGGTCTGCTCGATCACCCCGAGCGCACCTACCGAATGCCACGCATAGCGCCGATTGCCCGCCATGGCGGTCATCGCATTGGCGAGGCACAGGCTCTCCCAGATGGTGTTCTCGATCACAGGCTGGACTTGCAGCGTCTCGACCAGCGCATCGAGCATCGGGCCGTGCATGCCCTTGGCGGTGCCGTGGCCCATCTCGTCCCAGTAATTGCGTGCCAGTTCGAGCTTGGGCCGGACGGGCAACTTTACCTGGGTCATGGCGACGAGATCGTCGAAGCCTGCCTCGCCGGCGGCTTCCTGTTCGAAGAACCAGCGGAGCTGGTCGCGGTCGGCCTTCTCGGCGAGCCAGGGAAAAAGCGGGTCGCCTTGACCCGGCCCTCTGGCCTGCAGTCCTTCGAACCAGGCGAGAAAGCCTTCCACATCGGTCGGGGCCTCGGCCGCCTCCTCGGCCACCTCCGCGCGCAGTTCCTCGAGAAAGGCGCCTTCAAGCCGCTGCATCTTCACATCGCGCTCGAAGGTCTTCTGCCAGTCGTCGGCCGGAAATCCAGGCTCAAGCCGCTCGCGATTCCAGTGCGCCAATCCTCGTTGGAAGCTGTTGGTCAGGAATTGCGAATCAAATTTGGTTTGTCGATCTGCAGGGGCAAGCACGTAACACTCTCCATGAACACCGCTTTTCCCGGGAACGCCGGCATTTGGACGTCGTTCCACCACCCTGGGTACTGCGTTGGCCGACTCGAACTGAAGGAGCGTGCAAGGCGAAGAGCGACGCCGGGCCTTTCCCGGGGCTGCGCTCCGGCCGCGCTAATCTAAGTTGAGGCGCGCGACGGCGCCGGCGGACAAAGACCTTCGCGATGCATGGAAAGACGATAATCGAACGCGCCCTCGAACTGGCCAGGACCGGGGGTTACCCGCGCCTGGACGCGCTCGAGCGGCAGTTGAGGGCCGAGGGGTTCACCGAGGTGCTGGCCCATCTCGATTCGCCCACCCTGCGGCGACAGTTGCGCGAACTGGGGAATGCCGCCCGGGGAGACCCGCCGCCCGCGCGCCGGGGGCGACGGCGCGCGACGACGCCTCCCGGCTGCTGATCCAGATGCCGGCGGTTCAGAGGGGCTGTTGCCCCAGATACAGATAGGCGGGATCGAATTCTGCAACCCGCCTGAGGCCGTCCAGATCGTGGATCTGGACGCGTCGGTCGCGAAAGGTGACGAGGCCTGCTTCACGGAGCTCGCGCAGCGTGCGGTTGATATGAACAGAGGTCAGGCCCATGCATTCCGCGAGGTCATATTGGCTGATCCAGAGCGCGTAGCCGGTATCGTCCGCCAGGCCGACGATCGCCAGGCGGACCTGCAGTTCACAAAATAGCGCTGCGACGCGGGCCGCAGCCTTTCGGCGTCCGAGCGACACCATCCATTCGCGGTGGATCGCCGCGTCCAGGTTCGTCGAGAACCAGTAGATATCGGCCAGCCGGGGAAACGCCCGGACGACCGCACGGATTTTTTCATGCGGGACCTCGACGATCTCGCATGCCGTAAGCGCAAGTATGCCATGATCCAGCCGCCTCAGCGTATAGCTGTGGAGGTCGGCGAAGTCGCCGGGGACCTGCAACTCCGAGATCTGACGCTCGCCTCCGCGCAGGTCCCGGTAGCGGCAGAGCAACCCGCTCAGCAGCATCGTGCTGCGGGTCAGGGGTTCGCCAGCGCGGACGATAGTCGTGCCCGCGGCGATGCGGCGGCGCTCTCCCATCATCCCGCGAATCGCCGCTTCTTCGTCCGCGTCGATCCGGTGCCGGTGGCGCAACCGCGCAAGATGGTTTTCGATCATCGGGAGCCTCTTGCGAAGATTGGCTAGCCCGACACCAACACCGGTCCTCCGCACAAGTTTCCCGCCCGCACCACCATCGGCAGCCCATCCGAGCTTCGCACCGATGCAAATCGACACGCGAAACCATCACGCGAGATTTCCGTTTTCCCAGAGATGATGTTTTAAGCAGGGCCTTGGAATGGCACGATATTTCTTTCACCTCTTCAATGACGTCGACACGATCGACGAAGACGGCACCGACTGCCTGAACGACACGGCGGCAATCGCGAGGGCTCGGGCGGAGGCAGTTGCCATGGCTGCGGCGTCCATTACCGCACACCGTCACCTGGTATTGAGTCACAGCGTACAGGTGCTTGATGAAGCAGGGCGGAACGTGGCCACCGTCCGGTTTGGGGACGTGGTGACAGTCAGAGACTGAGCTGCTCGCGACGCCACGAGCGCAGGGAGGGCATCCCGGGAGATTGTGCCCGGCGCTATGGTAATGGTGCGACGCCTGCCCGGGAACTAATTCAGGTTGGCGTCGGCCCCGCCACCATGCGCTATTCACGAGTCGAGCTCGGGGCACATGGAGCACGAGATGACGAGGGAAGCGGATATCGACTATCTCAGTCGCAGGGCGGAGGAGGAACGGGAAAAGGCCGAGCAGGCGAGTGATCCTGCCAGCTACCGCGTCCACACCGAGTTCGCCCGGCACTATGAACGAAAATTGCTGGCGCTGATCGCCGCGGAGCCCGGCGCGCCGTTGAATGGCCACGGCACGCCAAGATAGGCCGAGACACGCGGTGCCGCGCTGCCGCGCGGGGACCTTAGCGGGCGATCACCACCAGAAAGGACCGGCACACCCGAAGGCCTTCCCTGCGAGGCCCGCACCCGCACGCGCAAATTCATGCTGCACGTGCTATAAAGGCTTCCCCCGGCGGCATGCCCCGCTATCAGCCTCCCATGGCCAAGTACGACCCGTTACGCGATCACCTGAAGGCCGATGGCAGCCCGCTTATCACGCTGTCCTTCACGACCATCGCCGGGATGGTCGGCGGTCTGCCGGAATCCGCTTCCGACTACCGGTCCTGGTGGTCAAATCAGCGCGGCAGCTCGCGCTATGTCCAGGCGCGCGCCTGGCGGGAGGCAGGCTATTTGGCCGATCCAGACCTGATGAACCAGCTGGTGCAGTTTCGGAGGGGCTGACCCCCGGTCCGCAGTCCTGCCCTGTGGCACGCCGGCGCTGGCCCCGCTTTCTTCAGGGTCGCACGCTGTGCCGGAGGTCGTCGGGCGGAGGCCTGGTGTTGCAGCGGATCGCAATGGCCTCGCTGTAATCCTGGCGGCGTTCGGAGGCGCCATTGCGCATGCAAATAATGCAAAATCATTTGTTTACGACTGAGGCCTGGCATCGGAAGCTGGTGGACGTCGCATGAATCGGCAGGCACATCGCGATAATGGCTCAGCGCGCTTCCCGTATTCCCCTCATACGCTTTTCGACGGACGACTTCCCTGAAGGCGAACGCTTCGAGGCGTGGCATCGCGCGATGGCGCCGATGTTCGAGATTCCGGTGTGTGGGGATGCATCCGGATTCCGCGGTACCGCCTTTACCTATCTGATGGGCCGTATCGCGTTCGGCGGTACCGATGTCGATGCGCTTGCCTATTCGCGCACGGCGGCCAAGATCCGCACCGACGGAATAGATCATTATCTGATCCGGCTCGATTTCACGCGCGAGAATCCGGAAGGGCTGCTCTTCGTCATCGACCTGGGCCAGCCGATCGAGCTGCCGCTCGCTCCCATGCATTGCCTGTGCATCTTCGTGCCGCGCGACATGGCCGATGGCGCGATGCACGGGATCGCCTCGCTGCACGGCCGGATCGTTACCGGCGCGCGGGGACGGATCTTTGCGGACTATATGAAGGTGCTGGCGAGCCAGGCGAGCGGCTTGGACAATGCGGACGGCCCGGCCATGGCCGACAGCATGATCGCGATGATGCGGTCCTGTCTGGAGCCCCGCGAGGGCACGGAGAGCCAGACGCGCAGCGTGCTCGATGCCACACAGCTGGGCCGCGCACGGCGCTTCGTCGATGCACATCTGGCATCGCCCGAGCTGGGCCCTGAGACGATGAGCGAGGGCCTGGCGATGTCGCGCGCCAGCCTCTACCGGCTATTCCGCCCGCTTGGCGGCGTCGCCCGTTTCATCCAGCAGCGCCGCCTGCAGCGCATCCACGATCTGCTGTCGAGCGCCGAGGAGCATCGTCGGATCAGCGAGATCGCGCTGACCTACGGCTTCCCCGACGAGGCGAGCTTCAGCCGGGCCTTCCGCCGGGAATATGGCTATACCGCCAGCGAGGCGCGCGCGATGCGCGGTCTCCAGAAGGTCGACCGGCTTGCGGGTGACCCGGAGAAGCTGGCCTTGTCCCCTCCCGAGCGGATGATGATGTGGGGCGACTGGATGAACCGGCTCGCGGAATAACATCCTAATCGGCGCGGGTTTTTGCGCCGCGTCTCAGTCCTTTGGTCCAGCGTCTCAACTCCGCGCGCCTCGATTGACTTGGGGACCCGCGCCGATCCACTTCCCTGATCGTCTGAACGGCTGGTCGAAACGGGGGATCACGCGACACGACAGCAAGGCCGGCGCCGCGCCTGCGCGCGGCTGCCATCCGCTGCGCGCGGCCTGACCACCCCACCGACGGATTGTCTTTTCGCAAACCCACAACGGAGCGCCTGTCCGCGCGCCCGAAGGAGTCCGCATGCCTACGCTTCGCCGCATCGCTCGCCGCCCGCTTACGCCGGCGCGGGTACGCCACGGCCTGCTCTGCTCGAGCGCACTGGTTGCCGCCGCGCTGGCCCTGCCGGCGCATGCGCAGTTGGCCGCGCTACCGCGCGATGGCGGCGACATCCAGGGTGAGAACCCCGGCGCGGTGATCGATAGCACCGCCGCCAAAGGAGGCGTCCGGCTGCTGGGAACGACCGGCGAGGTGGTGCTGACCAATGTCGTAATCCGCAATACCAGCGGTTCCAACCCGGGCGGCAATGTCCGCCCGCAGGATGGCTATTATCAGTTCGCGGCGACGGGCGACGCCGTGGCGACGCTGCGCGGTAGCACCCGCATCTCAAGCACCCAGACCATCGGTGGCGATGGCGCCGCGATCTTCCTTGATGGCGCGGACAAAGGCGGCGCGACGCTGATGCTCGAGGGCGGAAGCCACAGTTTCACCGGCTCGGACGAAGGGATCCGCCTGCGCTCCACCGTCGGCGCGGCCACTCTGGTCAATACCGGAAGTCTCAGCATTACGGCGCCTAACGGGATCGATGCGGCCGGCCGCGGCGTCGACCTGCGGCTGGGCCAGATCGATATCCAGGGAAATTACGGGATCCGAGCGAGCGCCGTTGGCAATGGGTCGGTTTCGGTGGCGACGCGGGGTGGCACCATACGCGCGCTCGAAAGGGGGATCATGGCCAGCGTCCGGGGGCCATCCGCCAACGTCGCCGTGGACCTGCAGGGCGCGATCCTGATCACCAACACCAACATGGGCGGCTTCGGCCTGAACCTCGATTATGAAGGAACCGGCGCTTCGGATACCGGCGCCGTGATCGTGACCACCAGCGCGGGTGGCACGATCGATGCCATCGGGATCGCCCGCGGCAGTGGCAATGTCGGAATCTCGGCTGATTCTGATTCGGGCTCTGGCGGCGTCAACCTGGACATCGGCGCGGCCATCGGCAGCGCCAGCTTCAATCTCGGGATAGGCATCAGCGCAGGTACCGCCGCGACTTCGAGCGGCAAGGTTTCAATCAGCACGACCGCAAGCATCACGGCCGTGACGGGTATCTCGAGCGGTTCCGGCGCTGCCGCGGGGAACAGCATCGCCCTGGGAGGCGACCTCACCGCGACCAGATCAGCCGTTATCATATCGCGCGGTATCGGAGCCTACGACATCAGCATAGGCGAGGGCGTCACTGTCCGGGGCAATCTGGGCAATACGGGCATGGGCACTATCGTGACCCTTGGCGGATCGATCGACAACAGCGGCATGATCCGCAACGGTGCCGACGAGAGCCTCGGCAACGGCGCGGCGATCCAGCTGGGCACGTCCGGCGGCCCGCTTACCATCACCAACCGGGCCGGCGCGACGATCCAGGGCGGCAGCCGCGCGATCTCGCTCCAGGGCGCCGCCACGCACGCCATCGACCTCCAGCTGGGGTCGAGAACGATCGGCGACATCGTGATGGCCGGAAGCGGCGCCAACACGCTGATCATTGCCGGCCGGCTCGACGGCCGCTTCGACGCCAGCGGCACCTCCGCGGATTTCGTCACGCTCGAGGCGACCGGTTCGCTTGCCGGCGCCAATCTGGGCGCGGGCGACGACACCTTCCTCTACCGGGGCGGAGATCTCACCGGCCAGGTCGATGGCGGCACGGGCAAGGACACGCTGACGATCGATGTCGGCGACGGCATCACCGCGCAGATCGACGTCACGGGATTCGAAATCCTCGACCAGCGCTCGGGCATCGCCGCGATCGGGGGGGCGATGGCGAGCCTGACGCGCATCGAGGTGGGCAGCGGCACCATGGACTTCCTCGACGGCCGCAACCTGACCGCCGACATCCACGTCAATGGCGGATCGATCCGCGCGGGGGCGGCAGGCGCGTTCGGCACCGGCACGATCCATCTGGTCGATCCGACGATCCAGCTCAGCGCCAATGGCAGCTATGGCAACGACATCGTGCTCGAGGCAATCGACCCGGTGAACGATCCCTCGCGGATCCTCGTCGATGCGGGAATCAGCGCCTATCTCAACGGCCGGATCAGCGAGACTGGCAGCCAGCCGCTGGTGATCGGCGGTGGCGGCACGCTGACGCTGACCAATGCCGCCAACAGCTGGACCGGCACGACCACGATCGACGCCGGCACGACGCTCGTCTCGCTGACCCCCGGCACGCTGGGGCCCGACGGCACCACCGGAATTGTCAACAACGGCACGCTCGTCTTCGACTGGAGCGGCTATGGGGGGCATCTCTCGGCGATATCCGGCAGCGGGGCGCTCGTGAAGCGCGGCACCGGGGCGCTGACGCTCGCGGCGAACAACGGCTATGCCGGCGGCACCACCTTGGAGAACGGCAACCTGATCCTGGGCGGCAGCCAGGCACTCGGTGCCGGTGCCCTGACGCTCACTGGCGGTACGCTGCAGCTGCGTGGCTATACGCAGGCCGCGTCGGCGCTCTCTGGCACCGGCGGTACCCTCCTGCTGCAGGCCGGAGTGCTGGACCTCAACCAGGCCGGCGACAGCGTCTATGCCGGCTCGATAGACTTCAGTGGCGCCGACTATGCCAGCACGCTCAACAAGCGCGGCGCCGGCGCGCTGACGCTCTCGGGCGTGCTGACCGGAGGCCTGGGCACGATCAACCTGGATGGCGGCACGCTGACCCTGAGCGGCAACAACGATTTCACCGGCGAAGTCTATCTCCGCGCCGCGACGCTGCGCCTTTCCGGAGACAATGCGCTCGGCCGGGCCGACCTGTTCACCAGCAGCAGCCTCGGCCGGATCGAGGCCGTCGGCAGCCTGACCCTGTCGAACGACCTCTATCTCGGCGGCGCGCTCGGCACCCAAACGGTCATCTCGGTCGATGACGGCGAGACGCTGAGCCTTGCCGGCCAGATCAACGGCAACCGACCGATCGTCAAGCAGGGGGGCGGCACGCTCGCCTTCTCGCGGACCAACTACGTGGCGTCCAACATGCTGCTCCAGCAGGGCGGCATCGCGGTCCTGGCCAACCAGGCGCTCGGTACCGGATCGGTGACCGCCTCGGACGGCACGCGGCTGGTGCTCGCGGACGGCATCAATGTGGCACAGAACGCGCTGGTCCTGAACGGCAACCTGGCCGTCGATGTCGCGAGTGGCGCCGCGCACATCAGCAAGGCCGTCTCGGGAAGCGGCAGCCTGACCAAGACCGGCGACGGCACGCTCTACCTGGACGTACAGAACAGCTTCACCGGCGGCATGCATTTCGACGCCGGCACCACCGTTCTAGGGGTCACCGGCACGCTGCGCGGATATACGCCGATCGACTTCAACGGCGGTACGTTGGTCGTCAATCAATTCGGCACGATCCTTGGCCCACTCACCGGCACTGCCGGCGCGATACAGCTCACCAACGCAAGCTATGGCATCGTGATCGAGCAGGACGCCGACACCCGCTATGCCGGCACGGTCGGCGGGGCCGGCTTCTTCGCCAAACAGGGTAGCGGCACCCTGACCATGGCGGGCGAGATCAGCGGCGACGACGTCTGGGTTCGCTCGATCTGGGGCACACTCGTGCTCGACGCGGCCAACAGCTATGGCGGCGGCACCGAGATCAACAATGGCTCGAGACTGATCGTCGGCAATGACGCGGCGCTCGGCACCGGCGACCTCGTCGCGGCGATCCTTGAGGCGCAGCTCGAATCGAACAGGAGCGTCACGCTCGCCAACAACATCTTCATCGAGCGGAACGACTCCACCTACGGCAATCTTGCCATCGGCGGCGATCACGACCTGACGCTGACCGGGACAGTGGCCGAGCGCGGCACCGGCTATGGCGGCGTGCTGATCAAGCGCGGCGGCGGCACGCTGACGCTGGCGGGCCATAACAGCTATACCCAGGGCACTGTCCTCGAGAGCGGCACGATCGTTGCCGGGACAGACGATGCCTTCGGCACCGGCACGGTCCATGTCGTCGGTACCGGCACGATCGCGCTCGGCAACGGACGGGTTATCGCCAATGCCATCGATCTCGTTCGCGATAGCGGCCAGGGCTATGACGGCCAGCTCACCATGGACGTGGCGAGCGGCAGCGCCACGCTGTCCGGGCCGATCGGCGGAGACGGTTCGCTCAGCGTCAGCGGCGCCAGCCTGCTGCTTACCGGCGATGTCTCCTATACCGGCGCGACGACCCTGCGCGGCGGCGCAAATCTCACGTTGGGCGGCAGTGGCCTGGTTTCCGGCATGCTCGGTCCGGTCACGATCGACGGCGGCATCTTCACCGTGGATCGTGCCGGCGATGTCGTCATCGAGCAGATCGACGGCGCGGCCGGCAGCTTCGTCAAGACGGGCAGCGGCACCACCAGCCTATGGCGCGAAGGAAGCTTCATCGGCGATGTGACCCTGGCCAACGGCACGCTCAAGCTCAGCGATCCCGGTGCGATCGCCCAGGCCCGGTCGGTGTCGCTGACCGGCGCGGATACGGCCATCGACCTGTCGGTGCTCGATGGTTTCGCCGCCGCCGCGACGCTGCACAATCTGTCGGGCGTGGCGGGCAGCACGATCGGGCTGGGCTATAGCGGTGTCCTTTTGATCGACAATGACCGCGAGACCGAGTTCGCCGGCACCATCCGGGGCACGCTTGAGCCGGCGTGGGTCGGCCGGGTATTCGCACTCGGCACGGGTACGCTGACGCTGAGCGGTGCCAACGACCTGCGCGAAGTCGATATCGAGAACGGCACGGTCAAGATGGCCGGGGCGGGGACGCTCGGCGAAAATGCCTGGGTGTCGATGTGGGATTCGACCCTCGATTTGTCCGGCGTCACCGGCGGACAATTCGCGATCGGCGGCCTGAGCGGCGGCCCCAGCACGATCGCGCTCGGCGCGACCACGCTGACGATCAACAATGGCGGGGACATCTACGAAGGCACGATCACCGGCACCGGCGGGCTGCACCTCGTCTCGGGCTGGCTCGGGCTCACCGGCGCACACGACTATACCGGCGAGACGGTGATCGATGCGGATGCGGCGCTCTACACCGCCGCCGCCCAACTCGCGAGTTCGGTGCGGGTCGAGGGCACGCTCGACATCTCGCAATATAATTTCTCGAGCAGCTTTGGCGGGCTGAACGGCAACGGCACGGTCTCGCTGGGCAACAACGAGCTCATCCTCACTGGCGGCGGCGACTTCGGCGGCGCGATCGAAAGCGAGAGTTCGGGGATCACGCTGCTCGCGGGCAGGCTGAACCTGTCCGGCACCAACTATTTCGGCGGCAGCGCGGGCATCGCGCAGGGCGCGACGATCGCGCTGATTGGCAGCGGATCGATGGAGAACGCCACGCTCGACATGAGCGGCACCTTCGACATCAGCGCCGCGACCGCGCCCGTGTCGGTCGCGGGCCTGTACGGCAGCGGCACGCTGGCGCTCGGCAACGGCCAACTGACGCTTCGCGGCGACGGCGAGTATTCGGGCACGATCTCGGGCGGCACGCTCGCCATCGCCTCGGGCGCCACGCTCCATCTGGGGGGCGGGGCATCTTCGGACGGCACGCAGCTCGTCGTGCGGGGCTCGCTCGACCTCGGCATGATGGACGGCGATATTGGCTTCGCCGGACTGACCGGTGCCGGCTCGGTATGGCTTGGCGAGCATGACCTGCTGAGCGGCGGCGGAACCTTCGACGGCACGATCGACGGGCTGGGCGGGCTGCGCGCACAGGCGGGCGTGGTCACGCTCACCGGCGCGACCTTCTATACCGGCGCCACCACCGTCGATGCCGGCGCGACCCTGCGCCTGAACGGCGGCACCATCGCCAGCGATACGGTCGTCGCCAATGGCGTCTTCGATGCTACCGGCGCGGGCGCTGCGCTGACGCTCGCCAGCCTGGGCGGCACGGGTTCGGTGCAGCTCGGCGCGCATGCGCTGACGCTTACCGGGACGAGCAGCTTCGGCGGCACGCTCTCGGGTAGCGACACGATCTCGGTGCTGGGCGGCGCCACGCTGGCGCTGACCGGATCGGCGGCGGTTAACGGTGCGCCCGTGCTGCTCGGCGGCACGCTGGACCTGCGCGGCGCAGGCGGCGACATGGCGATCGCGCTGGGCGGCAGCGGCTCGGTGCTGCTGGGCAGCCATGCGCTGGTGCTGGGGGGCGAGAGCGGCGACAGCGCCTTCGCCGGGGTGATCTCGGGCACCGGCGGCCTCACCAAGACCGGCACGGGCACGCTGACGCTGTCTGGGGCCAATCTCTATACCGGCCTCACCCTGGTCAGCGCGGGCACGCTGCGTATCGGCGGAGTGAATGTGCTCGCCGACGACTCGCTGCTCGAGGTGCGCGACGGGGCGACGCTCGACCTCAATGGCTATGACGAGGTCGTTGCGCGCTTCGTGATCCAGGGCAATCTGATCGGCGGCGGCACGCTGCGCGCCAATGAATATGTCCTCGACGGCGGCATCATCGATCATGCGCTGGGCCGTGGCCTGCTCGACCAGCGCAGCGGCACGACCCTGCTGACCGGTCCGGCGGGGGCGCTCGACGTGCGCGTCAATGGCGGCACGCTGCGGCTGGGGGCCCATGAGCGGCTCGCCGACACCGCGGCGCTGCTGATCCGGTCGGGCGGGACGCTGGACCTGGACGCGTTCGACGAGACGGTCGGCACGGCCTGGATCGCCGGCACGCTCGCCGGTAGCGGCACGCTGACCGCGGGCAGCTACACGTTCGACGGCGCGACGATCCTCGCCAATCTGGGCGCTGGGGAAGTGGTGCAGCACTCGGGTGTATCGACCCTGCTCGGCCAGGCCTCCGGTTCGGCTCGGATCGAGGGCGGCACGCTCCGAATCGGCGATGGCGGAACGACCGGCGCGCTGGTGGGCGACATCGCGGTCGATGGCGGCATTCTGGCATTCAATCGCGCTGACGCAGCGACCTATGCCGGTAGCCTGTCCGGTGCGGGTGCGATCACTCAGGCGGGCGGTTTGCTGACGCTGGGCGGGAACAGCAGGGACTTTACCGGCACGATGACCGTCTCGGGCGGGTTGGCCGTAACCGGAAGCTTCGGCGGTACGGGCTCGACCCTCCGCATCGATAGCGGCAGCCTGTCGGGAACCGGACGCATCGGCGGCGCGGTCGCGCTGGCGGATGGTGCGCATCTGGTCGGCACGCAGGGCAGCACCCTGTCGCTCGGTGCGCTGACGCTGGGCGCGGGGTCGATCGTCGACGTGACGCTGGCCCAGGCATCGACGAGCGCGCTGTTCGACGTGGCGGGCAACCTGACGCTCGACGGCACGCTCAACGTCACCGCCGCGCCGGGCTTCGGGGCCGGCGTCTACCGGCTGTTCGACTATGGCGGCACGCTCACCGACAATGGCCTGGCGCTCGGGGTGGTAGCCGGTTCGTCTGCCGACGGGCTCTCTATCCAGACCGGCGCCGCCGGCCGGGTCAACCTGGTCAATAATGCCGGCGTCGCGCTCGCCTTCTGGGACGGCGGCATCGCCGCGCAGCATGACAACGGCATCGTGGAGGGCGGTGCCGGGACCTGGAGCCTGGGCGGACGCAACTGGACCGACGCCAATGGCAGCGTGAACGGCGCGATGATGCCTCAACCGAGCTTTGCCGTGTTTCAGGGCATTGGCGGCACGGTGACGGTCGATAATGGTGCTGGCCAGGTCTCGGTCCTCGGCATGCAGTTCGCCTCCGGCGGCTATATGCTGGCCGGCGGCGCGATCGCCTTGTCGGGACCGAGCGCGACGATCCGCGTCGGCGACGGAAGCGCGGCGGGGGCGGGCATTACCGCCACGATCGCGGCTGCGCTCACTGGCAATTCGATGCTGGTGAAAGACGATCTCGGTACGCTCGTGCTGGCGGGCGCCAACAGCTATTCCGGTGGAACCCTGGTATCGGCCGGCACGCTGGTCGGCGACACGCGGTCGCTTCTGGGCGCCATCGCCAACAATGCTGCGCTGGTGTTCGATATGGGTCAGGACGGCAGCTATGCCGGTGCGCTCACCGGCACCGGCATGACGACCAAGGCCGGGCAGGGCATTCTGACCGTCACGGGCACCAGCACGACCGACTGGACGGTCTTGGGCGGCAGGCTGGTGGCGAGCAGCGCCTCGCTCGCCGGCGACGTGGCGCTGGCGGCGGGGGCCGGCCTCACCTTCGACCAGGCGGCAGCCGGCACCTTCGCCGGAAGCCTCTCCGGCGCCGGCACGCTGACCAAGACGGGCGCGCTGCTCACTCTTAGCGGCGACAGCGCGGCGTTCGAGGGTGCCGTGACCGTCGCCAGCGGCGGCCTCACCGTGACCGGCACGCTCGGTTCGGCCAGCTCGACCGTGGCGGTCGCGAGCGGCACGCTGGCGGGCACCGGCACGATCGGCGGGGCGGTGGCCATTGCCGATGGCGCGCATCTCGCCGGCAGCCAGGGTGGAACGCTATCGCTCGGTGCGCTGACGCTCGGCTCGGGTGCGATCGTTGACGTGGCGTTGTCCCATGCATCGGATAGCGCGCTGTTCGATGTGGCGGGCAACCTCACGCTCGACGGCACGCTCAATGTCACGGCCGCTCCGGGGTTCGGCGCGGGGATCTACCGGCTGTTCGACTATGGCGGCACGCTCACCGACAATGGCCTGGCACTCGGCACGGTCGCCGGTGCGTCGGCCGACGCGCTGACGATCCAGACCGCGCTGGCGGGCCAGGTCAATCTGCTCAACAGCGCCGGTGCGACGCTGGCCTTCTGGGACGGCGGCAATAGCGCGCTCCACGACAATGGCGCGATCAATGGCGGCTCCGGCACCTGGGACGCCGGTGGCCGCAACTGGACCGATACCGGCGGCACGCTCAATGGCCCGATGCAGCCGGTGCCGAGCTTTGCGGTGTTCGGCGGCGCGGCCGGCACTGTGACGGTCGAGGGCCAGGTCTCGGCCACCGGACTGCAGTTCGCCGCCAATGGCTATACGGTCACCGGCGGCACCATCGCGCTGTCCGGCGACCGCGCGATGGTCCGGGTCGGCGATGGCAGCGCGGCGGGCGCCGGCTTCACGGCCACGATCGGCTCGGCCCTCACCGGCAGCGCCGCCCTGGTCAAGACCGACCTGGGCACGCTCGTCCTGACCGGCGCCAACCGCTATACCGGCGGAACCGTGGTCGAGGCGGGCACGCTGGTCGGCGACACCCGCTCGATCCAGGGAAATGTCACCAACAATGCCAGCCTGGTGTTCGACCTGGCCAATGCCGGCAGTTATGGCGGCAGCGTCACCGGCACCGGCGTGACGACAAAGGCAGGGCAGGGGACGCTGACCCTCACCGGCGTCAATGCCGGCGGCTGGCGCGTCACCGGCGGCAGCCTCGTCACCGCCACCGCCCTGTTCACCGGCGATGTCGACCTGGCGGCCGGCACGAGCTTCGTCTTCGACCAGTCGGCGGCGGGAAGCTATGCCGGTACGCTTACCGGCACCGGCAGCATGGTCTTCCGCGGCGGCGGCGCGGTATCCCTCACCGGCAATTCCCCGGGCTTCCAGGGGACCACGACTGTCGCCAGCCTGGTCTCGGTCAACGGTACGCTGGGCGGCGCGCTCGACCTGCTAGCCGGCGGTCGTCTCCAGGGCAGTGGCACGATCGGCTCGGGACGGATCGCCGGCACGGTCGCGCCGGGCAATTCGATCGGCACGCTCAACGTCACCGGCAATCTCAGCTTCCTTGCGGGCAGCACCTATGAGGTCGAAGCCAATGCGGCGGGGCAGAGCGACCGGATCGTCGTAGGAGGCAGCGCCTCGATCCAGAGCGGCGCGGTAGTCAGCGTGCTGGCGGCGGACGGCAATTATGCGCTCGACACCAGCTACACCATCCTGACCGCGGTGGGAGGTATCAGCGGGACCTTCTCGAACGTCACGTCGAACCTCGCCTTCCTCACGCCGAGCCTGACCTATGGCGCAACGGCGGTAACGCTGAACCTCAAGCGCAACACGATCGACTTCGCCGCGGTGGCGCAGACCGGCAACCAGCAGGGCGTGGCGCCGGCGGTCGAGGCGCTGGGCAACGGCAATGGCGTGCACGACGCCGTCGTCTCGCTCACCGCCACCGAGGCGCGTGCCGCCTTCGATCAGCTCTCGGGCTCGGACTATGCCAGCATGCGGGGCCGGCTGATCGAGGACAGTCGTTTCGTCCGCGACGCGATGCTCGCCCGCGGCAGCCTGGCGGGCGAGGAGGGGCTCTCGGTCTGGGGCACCGCGCTCGGTAACTGGGGCTCGATGCAGGGCGGGGCGCTGGCGCAAGCCTATGATCGCGATCTCAAGGGGCTGCTCGCCGGCTTCGATAGCGCGCTCGGAAGCCATTGGCGCGCCGGCCTCGCCACAGGCTACAGCAGCACGGATCTGCGAACTGGCAGTGCCACGCACAAGGCGAACAGCTATCATGCGGGCGGCTATCTCGCCGGCAGCTACGGCATTGCCTCGGTCCAGCTGGGCGCGGCCTATGCCTGGAACGATGTCCGCTCGCAGCGCCGCATCGCGTTCGGCGGTCTCACCCAGGGGCTCGGCGGCCGCTACCGCGCCGATACCCTCCAGTTGTTCGGCGAAGTCGCGGTGAAGCGGGACCTGAGCGGCGTTACCCTCCAGCCTTTTGCCGGGCTCGCCCATGTCCGGCTCCGGGGCTCGGACATTGCCGAGCATGGCGGCAGCGCGGCGCTTCGCGGCGGCACGCAGGACGAGCGCATGACCTATGGCACCTTCGGCCTGCGAGCGAACACTGGACTCGACCTCGGCGGTACGGTGCTGCGCTTCAAGGTCTCTGTGGCGCTCCGTCATGCCTTTGGCGACGCGCTGCCGAAGGTCGATCTCGGCTTTGCCACCGGGCCCAGTTTCACCACTGCGGGCAACGCACTCGACCGGGACAGCGCGGTGGTGGATGCCGGACTCGAGCTCGACCTGGGCGAGCATGTCACGCTCGGCATCTCCTACACTGGCAACTCTGGCGCGCGCGCGACCGACCACGGCGCCCGCGCCGCATTGCTCTTGCGGTTCTAAGGTGCGATTTGGCAGCCCGCCGACACCATGGCTTCCGGACGATCCCCGCGGCGGGTGCGGAGCATCGGGACCAGGGGCTGGAAGACCATTCTCAAACCTGCGGGTCGTCTTCACGGTACTCGAACTGCCTGGCTTGGTTTCCGAACTGACGATGGAGCCAGGCGAAGCATGAAGGAACGCGCGACCGGCCCATATTCGCAGGCGAGCCACGGCTGTTTCGAGTGCGGCGGCCGCGGGGGACGGCGGATTTCGCGCCTGGCTGAAGCGGCGGCGCTCAGGCTCAGCCGGTGCCGCTCCCGCCGTCGATCAGCGCAGCCAGTTCCTCGGGCGAGCCGGTCGGAAACAGCCTGGCCAGATGGGCGAGGAATGCCGAGACCCGGGCGCTGAGCAGCCGCCGCGACGGATAAAGTGCCCACAACTCGGTCTCCGGTGCGTCGGAATCGCCCCAGCATATCAGCCGTCCGGCCGCCAGGTCGCGGCCGACCAGCGACAGGGGCAGCCGCCCGGCGCCGGCGCCGAGCCGGACTGCGTCCCGGACCATGACCATCGAGGCGAGCGACAGCACCGGCTCGACCGACAGGGCCTGCGCTTCGCCCGCTGCCTTCAGCTTCCACACGGATTGAGGATCCGCCGCGCCGCGCACCACCGCCGGCACGGCCCCGCCGTCCGCGGGCCGTTCGAACGAAGGCGGCGCCACCACCACCAGCCGGTCGCGAATAAAGGCCCGGCCGACCAGGCTCTCGTCCGGCCGTGGATTGACCCGTATGACCAGGTCGAAGCCCTCCTCGATCATATCGACCGCGCGGTCGTCGGTAGTCACTTCGAGACGCACCTCGGGATAGTCGCGCACGAAGCCCGCCGCGATCCTGCCCATCGCCATCTGGGAAAAAAGCAGGGGCGCGCTGATCCGCAGCGTGCCGCGCGGACGCTCGGCGCCCGAGGCAATCGCCGTGGCGGTCTCTTCGAGTTCGGTGAGCAGCGCTGCCGACCGTGCATGCAGCGCCCTGCCTTCCTCGCTGAGCTTGAGGTCCCGCGCGCCACGCTCGAACAGGCGGACGCCGAGCGCCGCCTCCAGCTCCGAGACACGGCGCGACAAGGTCGCCTTGGGTCGTCCGGTGGCACGTGCGGCGCGGCCGAAGCCGCCGTGCCGGGCGACCAGGTTGAAATCGGCGAGCGCGAGCAGGTCCATCTGTTCCGCCAGTGAGACGATGCGTCCATATATAAGAGCTATTGGTCATTAATTGGAACTCTAAATTCAGGGGCGTCGCTCACGACATCCAAGGAGAACCCCAATGACCATTCTCGTTATCGGCGCCACCGGCCGCGTCGGCCGCCACGTCGTCGACCAGCTCGTCCAGCGCGGCGCTAAGGTCCGCGTGCTCACCCGCGACCCGGCCAAGGCCAGCTTTCCGGCCGGTGTCGAGGTCGCGCGGGGCGATCTGCTCGACATCGACGCGCTGCGCGCCGCCTTCCAGGGCGTACGCACCTTCTTCCTGCTCAATGCGGTGTCGGGCGACGAATTCACTCAGGCGCTGATCGCGCTGAACATCGCGCGCGAATCCGGGATCGAGCGGCTCGTCTACCTCTCGGTGCTCCACGCCGACCGCTTCGTGAACGTGCCCCACTTCGCCGTGAAATCGGGCGCCGAGCGGATGATCGAGCAGATGGGCTTCGATGCCACGATCCTGCGGCCCGCCTACTTCATCGACAACGAGCATATGATCACGGACGTCGTTCTCGACCACGGCGTCTATCCGATGCCGATCGGCGGCAAGGGCGTCGCCATGGTGGATGCCCGCGACATCGCCGAGGTCGCCGCGATCGAGCTGATCCGCCGCGACCGGGCGCCGGGCAGGCAGCCGATCGAGACGATCAACCTGGTCGGCCCCGAAACGCTGACCGGCGAGGGCGTGGCGACGATCTGGTCCGAAGTCCTCGGCCGCCCGATCGTCTATGGCGGCGACGACCCGAGCGGCTTCGAGCAGAACCTCGGCACCTTCATGCCGAAATGGATGGCCTATGAGATGCGGCTGATGGCCGAGCGCTATGTCAGCGACGGCATGATCCCCGAGGCCGGCGATGGCGAACGCCTCGTCGCCATGCTCGGGCGTCCGCTCCATTCCTACCGGGCGTTCGCCGCGGGCATCGCCGCCGCACGCTGAACCCCGATCGCCCTGGCTCTCGATGATCCGGATAGCGGCCCGCGTGCACCCCGCAGGCCGCTCGTCCAGTGCTTGCGTCCGACCGGTCTCTGCCATCCACCGCTCCGCATCGGCATCCACTGGGGTCACCAGCGTCCTGTCGGGTTGCTCCAGTCTTCAAGCAATGGAGTGCGACGTCCTGGCGAGCGCGTGCGCCATCCGGGCATATATCGAAGAGCCATGGTCGCGGGTACCGGGCACGGCCGAGCTTGACTTGCTCCAGGGACGAAGGGATTTAAGGTCTATGGGGGCTGCGGTCCCCCCATGAGGCGTCAGCCAAAGTATCGCGTCCACCTATCAAAAAGCGGACGCATGCCATGCATCTTTCCCGATATCTGTTTGCCCTGGCCTTTTGCCCAAATGTCGCGTGCGCGCAGGATCTCGACATTTCCGGCACCGTTCGTGTGCGCTACGAAGCGATTGCGAACCAGCCCCGTACCGGCTTCAATCTTGACGACGACCTGGTCAATCTGCGTACGACCCTGCTCGCGAAATATAAGAGCGGCGCTACCGTCCTGGCAGCCGAGGTCTGGGACAGCCGGATCTATGGCGAGGATGCCGGTACTCCAGTGACAACTGGCGAATCGAATGCGCTCGAGCTGGTGCAGGCCTATGCCTCGCGTGAATTCTCTCTGGTCGATGGCGCCCGGGCGACGCTACGCGGTGGGCGCTTCACCTTGAACATCGGCTCTCGCCGCCTAGTCGCGGCCGACGACTATAGGAACACCACCAATGGCTATACCGGTCTGCATGCGGAGATCGCTGCCAAGGGACGCGTTACGGCAAGCCTGATCTATGTTCTGCCGCAGCAACGGCGCCCCGACGATCCCGCATCACTGCGGCGGAACGCGATCGAGCTGGACAGAGAAGGCTTCGATCTGGTGTTGTGGGGCGGAACGGTAGCGAAGTCCCGCGCGCTCGGTCCCTTCATGCTGGAGGGCAGCTTCTATCATCTCGGAGAGCGCGACCGGCCAAGCCGGCCAACACGCGACCGCTCCCTGAATACCTATGGCGGGCGCCTTCTGCGCGACTCCTCTCCGGGAAAGCTCGATCTCGAGGTTGAAGCCTATTACCAGTCCGGTACGATCAGCGCCTCGGCCGCAGTAACCGCGGCTACGGTTCCGGTATCGGCCTGGTTCTTCCATGGTGACACCGGATACACATTCACCAAGGGATGGAGGCCTCGCCTCTCGGTCGAATATGACCGCGCCAGCGGCGACCGCCCAGGTAACCGATACGGGCGTTTCGATACGCTGTTCGGCATGCGTCGCGCAGATCTGGCACCCGCGGGACTCTACAATGCCGTAGGACGGGCCAATATCTCGGCGGCGGGAGCGCGCCTGGAAGTAACGCCATCGAAGCGGCTGGATGGCTTTGTCAGCTATCACGCGCTCTGGCTGGCCGAGCGGCGGGACAGCTTCTCCACCACCGGTATTCGCGATGCGACGGGTCGGTCCGGGAACTTCGCCGGGCATCAACTGGATGCAAGGTTGCGCTGGTGGGTGCGCCCTGCCGCGCTGCGCTTCGAGGCGAACGCGGTGATGCTCTCGAAGGGACACTTCCTGGAGGTCGCACCCAACGCTCCTCAGGGTGGTACCACGCTCTATGGCTCTCTCAATCTAACGGCGAATTTCTAGTCGCGGCCATTCGCGCGACTCTCAAGCGGCTGGCAAGCCGGCGAGAGGAAGTGCTGGCCGGCGTATCGGCTGGATCCCCAGATCATCGTCATCCGGGTTCGGGTATCCTGCTGGCGCGCCTCGCTGCCCCGTTTGGGTTCGACGGCCTGGAGCAAGTTCCTTTCTTGCGCGCCTAGCGCATGACATGATCGCCTCCGGGCCTATGGGAGGCGGCCTCGAGTGACTTCATTACGCGATCGAGCATTGCTGCGTTGCTGGCAGCCTTGGGCAGTTCCTTTCGCGCGAACCGCTGCAGCCGGTCGACGTCGCGCTGCGGCAAGGCTATTTCGATCGCCAGTCTTCCCAGTGCCTTCGGATCCGCTGCCTGGGCTGCTTTCCCGCTGGCGAGGAAGTGGTCGAGCAGGCGCTTGCGGTCAGCGAAGGTCCACCCCAGCCCACGAAGCTCGTCGGGGGAAACCGACAGCAGCGCGAGCGCGAACTCCATGATGTCGTCGAACGGCAGCGTCAGGCGCGCTGTGCGGCCCCCGCGCTCTTGCCAGCGCCGGATCAGATTCGACCTCATCGAATTTTGAACACCCCATCCACCGCGCACCACTCCGCCGGGCGGAGGAGCCGGTCGTGCATTATCCGGACGGAATGAACTGCCGCCCGGATCTCGCGGCGCCAATGATCGAGAAAGTCGAACAGCGCCGGAAAGCCTGGTGCCAGATCGTACTGCTGCCAGACGAACAGCTGGAGCAGCGAGGGCGCGTCGGGACGATGGTAATGGATCTCGGCGGTGGTGAGCCCATAGCCGTCCAGCTGTGCAATGAAGGCGCTGTCGGTCATCGCGGTGCGGTGCCCGCCTGACGGTTCGGGGTATCGAGGATCGTCGGAGGCGATGCGGCCTTATCGAAACGGACCCTTCTTTCCGCGCATGGCGTTTTGCGCGGCTCCGGCCCGAAAGGGACCGCGGGGCGGTCCGAGGCCCAACGCGCCAGGATCGCGCGTTTCACTTCAGGCTCCGGGCTGGGGTGATGCGCTATCTCGAAGGGGTGAAGAAATCGGGAGACGGGTTGCGACATAGTCGTCCTCCTTTCCTGCGGTCGCTCCTTCTCTTGGCCGTTCGGCCAGCCCAAAATTTTGGTGTTTGGGCTGCCTCTCGTCAAGGGCCGGGGCCGTGCCAAGCATCACGGATCGGGGGATTTTATACCGCGTTCCCAAGCGGTAAAAAAATTTGCCCAAAGGGTCTTGAACCGAAAAATCGAGGCACCTAATTCGCCGCCGCCCGTCGCTGCCAGGAAGTGCCGGGCACATTGACATCATGCTTTTGCAACCGGAGGTTATGCATGCATTTCCGCCCCTTGCACGACCGTGTGGTCGTCCGCCGCATCGAAGCCGAGGAGAAAACCTCGGGCGGCATCATCATCCCCGACACCGCCAAGGAAAAGCCGCAGGAAGGCGAGGTCGTCGCCGTCGGCCCGGGCGTGCGCAATGAGAACGGAACGCTGGTCGAACTGGCGGTGAGCGCCGGTGACCGCATCCTGTTCGGCAAATGGTCGGGTACCGAGGTCAGGATCGACGGCGAGGACCTTCTCATCATGAAGGAGAGCGACATCCTCGGCGTGATCGAGACCATGGCCGAACTCAAGCAGGCGGCGTAAGCGCCCGCTTCCCTCAAACCGTCAGGAAGGACACGAGAAAGGAGTTAGCCGATATGGCTGCCAAGGAAGTGAAATTTGCGTCGGACGCGCGTGATCGCATGCTGCGCGGCGTGGATACGCTTGCGAATGCAGTGAAGGTCACGCTGGGGCCCAAGGGCCGCAACGTCGTGATCGAAAAGAGCTTCGGCGCGCCGCGTATCACCAAGGACGGCGTCACCGTCGCCAAGGAGATCGAGCTCGCCGACAAGTTCGAGAATATGGGCGCGCAGATGCTGCGCGAGGTCGCCAGCAAGCAGAACGACAAGGCCGGCGACGGCACCACCACCGCAACCGTGCTGGCCCAGGCGGTCGTCCGGGAGGGCTCCAAGGCCGTCGCTGCCGGCATGAACCCGATGGACGTCAAGCGCGGCATCGACCTGGCGGTGGGCGCCGTGGTCAAGGATCTCGAGGCGCATGCGAGAAAGGTCAGCGCCAATAGCGAGATCGCCCAGGTCGCGACCATATCCGCCAATGGCGATGCCGAAGTCGGCCGTATCCTTGCCGAGGCGATGGAGAAGGTCGGCAACGAAGGCGTGATCACGGTCGAGGAGGCCAAGAGCCTGCAGACTGAGCTCGAAACCGTCGAGGGCATGCAGTTCGACCGCGGCTATCTCTCGCCTTATTTCGTCACCAATGCCGAGAAGCTGAAGGTCGAGCTCGACGACCCCTATATCCTGATCCACGAGAAGAAGCTCTCCAACCTGCAGGCACTGGTGCCGGTGCTCGAGCAGGTGGTGCAGGCGGGCCGTCCGCTGCTGATCATCGCCGAGGACGTGGAGGGCGAGGCGCTCGCGACGCTCGTCGTCAACAAGCTGCGCGGCGGTCTCAAGGTTGCCGCGGTCAAGGCGCCGGGCTTCGGTGATCGCCGCAAGGCGATGCTCGAGGACATCGCCGTCCTGACGGGCGGCAACCTCGTGAGCGAGGACCTTGGCATAAAGCTGGAAAATGTCACGGTCGGGATGCTCGGCCGCGCGAAGAAGGTCACGATCGACAAGGACAACACCACGATCATCGACGGGGTGGGCACCAAGGGCGATATCGACGCACGCGTCACGCAGATCCGCCAGCAGATCGACGTCACCACCAGCGAATATGACCGCGAGAAACTCCAGGAGCGGCTCGCCAAGCTCGCCGGGGGCGTTGCCGTGATCCGCGTCGGAGGTGCGACCGAGGTCGAGGTTAAGGAGAAGAAGGACCGGGTCGACGACGCGCTGCATGCGACCCGTGCGGCAGTCGAGGAAGGCATTTTGCCGGGTGGCGGCGTCGCGCTGCTGCGTGCGTTGAAGGCACTCGACGGCCTCAAGGCGGCGAACGACGACCAGCAGTCCGGCATCGACATCGTGCGCCGGGCGCTGCGCGCGCCTGCGCGCCAGATCGCCGACAATGCCGGCGAGGACGGTGCCTGGATCGTCGGCAAGCTGCTCGAGAGTGACGACTACAACCAGGGCTTCAATGCTGCGACCGGCACCTATGAGGACTTGGTCAAGGCGGGCGTCATCGACCCGGCCAAGGTGGTACGTACCGCGCTTCAGGATGCGGCGTCGGTGGCGTCGCTCCTGATCACCACCGAGGCGCTCGTGGCTGAGCTGCCCAAGGAAGACAAGCCCGCAGCGATGCCGGCGATGGACTATTGAGCGCCTGGGCCCGGCCATCCAGCCGGGCCCTTTTGGTTGCTTGCCGCAAACGGCCCCAACACTGTGTCCAGCCACCTCCTTCAAATGTGATCGTCCACGCAGATAGGGCGTGTATGCAAAAAGGGGGGAAGGAGCAGCTGCCTCGCCTCGCAGACGAAAGGGCTGAAAAGGCGCAGGGCAGTGAGAAAGCCGGACAGGACGCGAGGGCAAACTACACGTCCTGTCCGGATATGGGGACGGTGGTGACCGGATCCCCATATTGGATGCCGTCCACTTTCAACGATGTGGGACGAGTGTTGGTTCCGGTCGTCGTCGGAGCGGGCGGCGATAGCCATCCAGAGCAGGCGTACCGAGCATGGGGATCGGCTTTCGGGCTAAAAGACATGCGGAGGTACAGGGAAGCCAGGCTTTTCCGGTTAGACCTATTCTGGCGGCCCGGGCGCGCCGCGGCGGCGGCTAAGCCTGCCGGTGGCACTCTTTCGCACTGCGGCATAGGCAACAGCCAGGCGACCTGTCCTTAAGGGAGGATGTCCGCGCCCGGCGGCGCGGGCTAGCTGGATGCCTGACCAACGGAGGCGCTCGTACGGTGTCGATTTCGCTGCTCTGGCTGCGCCAGGATCTTCGCCTGACGGACCAGCCCGCCCTCGCCGCGGCATTGGCAGCTGGATCGGTCCTGCCCGTCTATGTCCTCGACGAGGACGGGTCCGACGCCTGGTCGATGGGGGGCGCCCAGCGCTGGTGGTTGCACCATAGCCTCAAGGCGCTCGACCTCAGCCTGCGCAAGCGCGGTTCGACACTGATCCTGCGCCGCGGCGATACGGTCCGCACTCTGGTCACCCTGGCACGCGAAACCGGCGCCGACCAGATTCATGCGATCCGCCATTATGAGCCCCGGCACCGGGTGGCGGAGCGGAGGCTAACAAGCGAGGTGGAGCTCTGCCTGCACGAAGGAAATCACCTCTCTCCGCTCGACATGGTGCGCAATGGCAGTGGCGCGCGCTACAGGGTCTTCACGCCCTGGTACCGCAAGCTTTCCGAGGCCCTGCAGCCTTTGCCGCCGCTTCCGGCGCCCGACCGGATCGCGACGCCGCCGCGTCTGCCGGCATCTGAGGACCTCGAGGCGTGGCAGCTCCTGCCGCGCAGTCCGGACTGGTCAACCGGTTTCTCGGACTGGTGCCCCGGCGAGAAGGGGGCCTGGCGGCGCTGGCGCGACTTCGAGCGGCGGCTCGACCGCTATGCGCGCGACCGCGACTATCCCGCGATCGCGGGCACCTCGCGCCTGTCGCCCCATCTGCATTTCGGGGAAGTTTCACCGCGTGCGCTCTGGTCCGCGCTGGCGGAGCGAACCGGCTCCGGGCCGGCGACCTTCCGGAGGGAACTCGCGTGGCGCGACCACGGCGCCAACCTTCTCGACCAGATGGCGGACTATCCGGACCGGAACGGGCGGGCGGCGTTCGACCGGCTGCAGTGGCGCGGCGATGCGGCGGCGGACGGCGACTTCCTGGCCTGGACCCGCGGCAGGACCGGCTATCCGATCGTCGATGCTGGCATGCGCGAGCTGTGGCAGAGCGGATGGATGCACAACCGGATACGGATGGTCACGGCCTCCTTCCTGGTAAAGCACCTGCTGATCGACTGGCGCCGTGGAGAACGCTGGTTCTGGGATACGCTGCTCGACGCGGACCTGGGCTCCAACGCGATGAACTGGCAGTATGTCGCGGGGACCGGCGTCGACGCCCCGGTCTTCTCGCGCATCATGGCGCCGCATCTCCAGAGCGAGAAGTTCGACATGGCGGCCTATGTCCGACAATGGGTTCCCGAGCTCGCCTCTCTGCGGGACGCCGAGATCCATGCCTTGCATTTCGACGGAGGCGGCGCCCCGGGCTATCCGGAAAGACTGGTGGGCCATCAGGAAGCCCGTGCGCGCGCCCTTGGTGCCTGGCAGGGGCTCGGGACCCACTAGCCGGTCCCGGCAACAAGGCCGGCGAGCAGTGTCCCGGAACGCCACGCGGCCTCGGCCCCCGGCCCGATCAGCCAGTCGCCGCAGGCGCCGAGGCCCAGCCGAGGGTTCCAGAGCGCGCCCTCTCCCGCGGACCCCGACAAGCCGAAACGCCAGCGATGAATATCGCCGGCAGCGATGTCGAGAGCGCCATCTCCGACCAGACGCGTCAAGGCATCCCGCAGCGCGCGCAGAACCACAGGCGGCGCGTCGTCCAGATGCTGCCGGCTCCAGTCTGGGCAGGCCTGCACCGTCCAGGCCTGCGGCCCGGTCCTTCCCGGCTTGCCTGTTCCGCACGCGGCGAAGCGCACAATGTCTGTCTTCGAGAAAATAGGCGGGTCGCCGATCTCCCGCCGGAGCGCGAACATCGCCGACCAGCAGGGGGCGGATAGGGTTCCGATCGCGGCGGCTGCCATGCGCATGTCCTGGAGCGCCAGGATCGGCGCGGCCTGCTCGGCGGGCAGCGCGACGATCGCCGTGTCGAACGGACCGATCCGACCGTCTTCCCGCAGCAGATGCCAGCCGGCGGCGTCGCGCGCCATCCCGCGGACGAAGCACCCATGGGTGACACGGAGTTCTTCCGCGATCGCCTTCGGCAAGGCATTCATCGACGGGGTCCCCGTCCAGCTTGCTTCGCCGGCCTCGAGCCAGCGCGCCGCCATGCCCCGAGTCGCCCAGCCCTCCAGCCAGCTGCGAAATTCCAGGCTTCCGCCCTCTAGAAAGGGCGCGCCATGGTCGAAGCTCGCCGTGCCGGCGCACGTCTCCAGGCGACGCGTGGCGAGCCTGCCCCCGGGGCCGCGCGCCTTGTCGAACAGCGAAACACAAAGCCCCAGGGCCTTGAGCCGGGCGCCACAGGTCAATCCAGCGAGCCCGGCTCCGATGATCGCCACCCGCATCGACCGCCTCCGCCTTGCCGCGCCCGGGAACAGCCCTGCCATCGGCACGGAAGCCGGCCAACCTGACCAAAGGGGCAATGCTTGGATTGCACATCCCGACGCGCTACGTTTTGGCCATGGTGATCCTGGACATGATCGAGACGAGCGCGACCGCCGCGGTGATCAGCAACCCGCGATTGCCCGACAATCCGATCATCGCGTGCAATGCCGCGTTCCTTGCGCTGACCGGTTATTCGCAGGGGGAGGTCCTCGGGAGGAACTGCCGCTTCCTGAGCGGTCCCGCCACCGAACCGGAACTCAGCGAGACGCTGCGTGCGGGCATCCGCTCGCGCCAGCCAGTCATGGTTGAAATCCTCAATTATCGAAAAGACGGGTCCAGCTTTCGCAATGCGGTGATGGTGGCGCCGATCTTCGACGCCGAAGGCGAGGTCGAATATTTTCTCGGCTCGCAAGTCGCGCTGGCCGATCTCGACGGCGCCGGGCGCGTGCAGCGGGGTCGGGCACGCGAGCGAATCGCGACCCTCAGTCCCAGACAGCGCGAGATCCTGATGCTGCTTTCGCGCGGCAAGCTGAACAAGCAGATCGCGCACCTGCTCCAGATTAGCGAGCGTACCGTCAAGATGCACCGCGCCGCGCTGCTGGATGCGCTTGGCGTCAACTCCAGTGCGGACGCGATCCGCATAGCCGTCGAGGCCGGCTACTGAGCGACTGCCCCTAAGTACATCTGGCATGCGGGTGCGGCGAATCTAGCATCGGTCCGTTCAACACCCCGCACCGCCCTTGCCGGTCGCTGCGGGCCCTTGCCGGGAACCCGCATGACGCACGACAGCGCCGCGCTTCGCCCAGAACCCGCCAGCGGCAAGATCCTTTTGCTGGCCAACCCACGCGGCTTCTGTGCCGGCGTCCAGCGGGCGATCACGGCAGTCGAGGACGCGCTGTCCCTGCACGGCGCCCCCGTCTATGTCCGTCGCCATATCGTCCACAATCAGCGCGTCGTCGATCGGCTGAGGGCGCGGGGTGCGATATTCGTGTCCGAGCTGGCCGAGGTTCCGCCAGGTGCCGTCACCATCCTGTCTGCACATGGCGTTCCACAATCTGTTCTGCGCGAGGGGCGTGAACGCGGCCTTCGGACGCTCGATACGACCTGCCCCCTCGTTGCCAGGGTACACGCCCATGTGCTCGATCAATATCATGCCGGCCGCCATGTCCTGTTGATCGGGCATCAGGGGCATCCCGAAATTATCGGTACGCTCGGCCAGGTGCCGCCCGGCGCGATCTCGGTGGTGGGGTCCCCGGCGGATGTCGGTGGGTTGCGGCTCGCCGACAACATCGCAGTGGCCTATGCCGTCCAGACCACGTTCGCGGTGCACGAAGCGGCGACCATCATCGCTGCCATCAAGGAGCGTTTCCGGGACGTGTCGGTCCCGCGCGCGACCGATATCTGCTACGCGACCTCCAATCGGCAGGAAGCGATCGAGGCCCTGGCGACACGCGCCGGGCACGTGATCGTGGTCGGTGATCCGCTGTCCTCGAACGCACGCCGGCTTGTCGAGGTATCGCTGGCGGCGGGCTGCCGGGATGCTCAGCTCGTGCCCGATCCCGAATCGCTCGATGGCAGCCGGCTTTCGGGGGTGGACGTCGTGGCCCTCACCGCCGCCGCTTCCGCGCCAGGCGAGGCAGTCGATGCCGTGGTCGATCGCCTTCGCACTATGGGCTATGTGCCCGAGGAGGTTGCCGGAAGGATCGAGGCGGCTTCGTTCAAGCCGGTCTCGATGACGCCGATCGAGGAAATTTCGCTGGACGCGCGCAGCGACGCCGTCCGACGCGATCTCGAGCGTTGTCTGGAACGCGTGCTGGTGTCGGCCTCGGCAAGCGCGCCGCCGCGGCTGTGCGAGGCGATGCGCTACGCCGTCCTTGGCGGAGGCAAGCGCCTCAGGGCTCTCTTGACGGTCCTTGTCGCCGAGATGCTGGGCGCCGAATACCGGCATGCGATCTGGATCGCCGCGGCGATCGAGTGCCTCCATGCACAGTCGCTGGTCCATGACGATCTGCCCTGCATGGATGATGACGATTTCCGGCGCGGGAAGCCTAGCCTGCACCGAGCGTATGACGAAGCCACCGCGGTCCTCGCGGGGGATGCGCTCCTTGCATTGGCGTTCGAGATGCTGGCGGACGAGCGCGCCCATCCCGACCCGGCAGTGCGCGTGCGTCTGGTGTCGGCGCTCGCAAGGACCATCGGTAAGGACGGGCTAGCGCTTGGCCAGATGATGGATCTCTACCCCGAAGCCGACGCTCCGGTCGCGGAGGTCGAGCGGTGCGAGCAGCTCAAGACCGGCAACCTGCTGGGGTTCTGCGTAGAGGGGGCGACGCTCATCGCGGGCTGCGAGGGTCCGGATCGCGACCGACTGCTCCGCTTCTCCGAGAAGCTGGGCCTCGCCTTCCAGATCCGGGACGACATCCTAGACCGTGTCGGTTCCGCGGCCGGGATGGGCAAGCGTGTCGGCAAGGACCGCGCCGCCGGCAGGCGCACCGCCATCGAGATTCTGGGGTTGGACGGTGCAAGGCTCCGCTCCGCGTCGCTGGCCCAGTCCTGCCTCGAGGACCTCGAGCAATTCGGTGCCCGGGCCGCCCGGCTCCGCGAGATCGCCGGTTTCGCGATCTCGCGCATGCACTGAACCGCCGGCGGCACGCTCTGCAATATGTCCTCCGACCTGGAATTCCCCAAATGACTACTGCGCTGATCATCGGAGCGGGCTTTGGCGGGCTCGCGCTTGCGCTGCGCCTCCAGAGCGCCGGCATCGCGACCACCGTCGTGGAGGCCCGCGATCGCCCGGGGGGGCGGGCCTATGTCTGGCGGCGCGATGGGTTCACCTTCGACGCCGGGCCCACGGTGATCACGGACCCGGACTGCCTGCGCGAACTCTGGGAGCTGTCGGGCGGCAGCATCGAGCGGGACGTCGAGCTACTACCGGTATCGCCCTTTTACCGGCTGCTCTGGAACGACGGTTCGCAGTTCGACTACTCGAATGACGAAGCTGCCCTCCAGGCGGAGATTGCCCGGTTCGAACCAAAGGATGTCGCGGGCTATGCGCGATTCCTGGCCTATTCGGAGTCAGTATACCGGACCGGTTATGTCGATCTCGGTGCGAAGCCCTTCCTGCGCATGGGCGACATGGCCCGCGCAGCCCCGGCCCTCGTGCGGCGCAGGGCCTGGCGCTCGGTCTATGCAGCCGTCAGCGCGCATATCGCGAACGAGAAGCTGCGCCAGGCATTCTCCTTCCATACCCTGCTGGTCGGGGGAAACCCGATGCGCACCAGCAGCATCTATGCCCTCATCCACAGCCTCGAGAAGCGGGGTGGCGTGTGGTTCGCCAAAGGCGGGACAAATGCACTTGTGGACGCAATGGTACGGCACTTCGAGCGCCTTGGGGGCAAGCTGATTCTCTCCGACCCGGTGAGTCATATCGCTTCTACGGGAAGCGTCGTCACCGGCGTGACGACGCGCAGCGGCCGCCAGTTCGAGGCGGACCTTGTCGCAACCAACGGAGATCTGGTGCACAGCTACGGCCTCATTGCCGACAGCCGCTACGCAGCGGCGAAATCCCGCGCGCTAAGGCGCAAGCGCTTCTCACCGAGCCTGTTCGTGCTGCACCTCGGGCTTCGTGGCAGTCTCCCCCAGGTCGCGCACCACAGCATCCTGTTCTCAGATCGCTACAAGCCCCTTCTGGACGACATCTACGATCGCGGACGCGTGCCCGGCGACCCGTCGCTCTATTTGCACCATCCCAGCGCAACAGACGCCTCCGTGGCTCCTGCGGATTGTTCGACGCTCTATGCTCTCGCGCCAGTTCCGAACCTCGGCAAGGCGGATCCGGATTGGAAGACCTTCGGCATGTCTTATCGGGAAACCGTGCTCGACCGGATCGAGCAAACGCTCATTCCCGATCTGCGGAAACGGATTGCGACTATCTTCCACTATAGTCCGGCGGACTTCGCGACCGATCTCGGCGCCCATCTGGGCAATGCCTTCAGCCTCGAGCCGCTATTGACGCAAAGCGCGTATTTTCGCGCGCATAATCGGGACGACCATTTCTCGAACCTCTACTTCGTCGGGGCCGGCACGCATCCTGGCGCCGGGATACCGGGGGTGGTGGCGAGCGCCAAGGCGACGGCGAGCCTGATCCTTGACCGGCATCGCCACCGGACTTCGGACTGAGGGCGTCATCGTGTGCGGCGGGGCGGCGAAGGACAGGTCGATTTCTGGCTTGTGAGAAGGCACGTCGCGTGCGCACCTGGTCCGCACCGATGCAGGTACTGTCACCTGCATCGGCCCGGTCCACTCAAAACCGTCTCGCCGCTTTCGAGTCCCGGTTTTTTGAGGCACGAATTCAGGCAGGGTCACCCGGCGCCACGGGCCGGCGATCAGCGACCAAAATTCGACCGGGACGACGACCCGGTGACGGCCTCAGGCGATTGCGAGCAGTGCGAGCTTGGCATCGTCGAGTGAATGGAAGCGGACCAGGCCGCCGGTCGGCCCCTCGGGATGGATCGAAACGGGAGGCTTGATCCGATGGTTCTCGAGCTCCTCTCGCAGTTTCTCCCATTCCACCGACGTCAGCGAAAAAAGCGTCGATCCGTCACCGCCAATCTGTTTCATTGCCGCTCCCTGCTATGTGTCCCTTCGACCGGCGCGCCGCAAAATTCACAACCTCGAAGGCTTCGGACAGCCTGCACGCCCCCACCGTCTCAGCCATATGTCGAGCCATTATCCTGACCAGCGATCGGATGAGGTCAAGTACCTGGCGAGCCGTCCG
This sequence comes from Sphingomonas sp. OTU376, assembly GCF_038440415.1. NCBI lineage: Bacteria > Pseudomonadati > Pseudomonadota > Alphaproteobacteria > Sphingomonadales > Sphingomonadaceae > Sphingomonas > Sphingomonas sp. OTU376. The sequence goes on from NZ_JASATQ010000024.1 coordinate 59,797, forward strand.
GCGCAGCGGAATATGGACTGTGCCGGCATCGGGCTCGACGCGCCGCAACCCAAGCGGTCGCCTTCGGTGTTCGCCGCCGCGCTACTAAGTCTGCGCGCGCCGGAGGAACCGAGATCATCCCTGTCACAGGCCGAGCCCGGCCAGCGCCTCGAACAACTCGTTCGCACGAAACGGCTTGGTCAGCCGTGGCAGGTCGGGGGCGATCCCCTCGACATCCGCATAGCCTGAAACGATGAGGCAGGGCAGCCTGGGTCGAATCGCCCGCACCGCCCTGGCGAGTTGGGTTCCATCCATGCCTGCCATGAGATGATCGGTCACGAGCACCGCGAATTGCTCTCCCGCCTCGAGCCGGCTGAGTGCGGCCCGCGCCGAGTCCGCCTCGACTACGTCGAAGCCGCATTCCTCCAGCATGTGCGCCGTGCTCGCACGAACCGCTTCTTCGTCATCCACGAGAAGAGCCCTGCCGCGCGGCCCGGGGCCAGCAATCACGTCGTCGGAGCCGGCGGGTGACGGAATCGCCCCTGCCGCCGCGGCGGGAAGCCAGATTTCCACATTGGTACCGAGCCCCGGCTTGCTGGAAATGCGGATGCCGCCACCCAGCTGCTGCGCGAGGCCATGGACCATCGAAAGCCCGAGCCCTGTGCCCTTGCCGATCCCCTTGGTGGAGAAGAAAGGCTCGATCGCGCGTGCGAGCGTCTCCGCATCCATCCCGTTCCCGCTATCGGCCACCGAGATCATCACATATTGGCCAGGCTGCAGCTCACCCCCAGCCTGTTCCCAAACTTCCTGCGCGGTCGCGCTGATGCGAAGCGTGCCGCCATCGGGCATGGCATCGCGCGCATTCACGCTCAGGTTCAACAGCGCCATCTCAACCTGATTATAGTCGGCGAGCGCTGCCGGCAGATCGCTCGCAGCCTCGATCAGTACCTGTACTTGCGGCCCCGTGGTGCTCGCAATCAGATCGCCCATGCCTGCGACAAGGGCCGCAACATCGATCGCCGTCGGCTGAAGCGGCTGCCGGCGCGCAAAGGCCAGCAGCCGCTGAACCAGGGTACGCGCCCGGTCCGCCGACTGGAGCGCGCCCGCCACGAGCCGCTGCTCGCGTTCGTTGCCGAGGCGCCTGCGGCTGAGCAGGTCCAGAGAGCCGATGATCGGGGTCAGGAGATTGTTGAAGTCGTGGGCAACGCCACCTGTCAGCTGGCCAAGCGCCTCAACTTTTTGTGACTGGCGTAGCTGCTCCTCCGCCTGGGCCAAGCGACGTTGCTCGGCAATGCGCTCGGTAACGTCGTGCACGATCTGATAGGCACCGATCCGCCTGCCCGAGCTGTCGCGAAGCGCGTTGAAGGTGATCTCGAAGAAGCGACGCTCGCGATTGGGGTCCCCAAATTCCTCGACCATGGTGAATTCCTCACCGGCGAGTGCCCGGCCCCAGGTCCGCCGCACTTGGTCGCGGTGCTCCGGGAGATCGTCCAGCACATCGAGCATCGAGGCGCCGACACGGGGGCGAATGCCGTAGACGGCCTCAAAGGCTTGGGCGGCCGCGCGATTTACCGCCAGCCAGTGATAGTCGAGGTCGGCAACGAAGATGATAGCCGTGGTGTTCTCGACCACGTCGGCAAGCAGCTTGCGCTCTGCCAGGCCGTCCGCGACACGCTGTTCCAGCGTCTCGTTCAGCTCGCGGAGGGCACGCTCGGTCCGTTTGCGCGCGGTTATATCGATGGCGGTGCCGATGATCCGGACACACTTCCCCGCCTCGAAAACCCCACGTCCCTTGGCGGCAATCCAGCGGACGATACCGTCCTCCTTGCCGATCGTACGATATTCGACGTCATAGACGGCGCGCCGCTCCGGATCGGCGGCGGCGGCATAGGCAGCGACAGTTGCCTCGAAGTCGTCCGGATGGAGACCCGCGTAGAAATCCTTCATCGAGATCGGGACATCGGGCGAGATGCCGAACATCGCTTTCAGCCGCGGCGGCCAGAACAGGGTTTCGGCGACAATATCGACGTCCCACTGCCCGATCTCAGCGGCATCCAGCGCCAGGCGAAGCTGCTCCTCGCTCGCGCGAAGATTGGCTTCCGCCGCGACCCGCTCGACATGCGCCCAGGATCGGCTCGTCACTTCGCGCATGACTGTGAGCTCGTAGTCGCTCCAGCGGCGCGGCACCTTGTCATGAATGGCCATCAGGGCGGTCAGGCGGCCATTCTTTACCAGCGGCATGCAGACCGTCGCTGCGACGCCGATATCCTGGAAGGTCCTGGCCTCCTCGGGCGCGATCTCGCTCAGGTTGTCGTTGATGACCAGCGGCCTGCCGGCGCCCAATTCCGAGACGGCCAGGCGTCCAAAATCAGCAAGGCTGTAATGGCCAAGGATCGAAGGTGAGCCGTCGGCGTGCCAGTTGCCGCGAATGGTGAAGCCATCCGCATCGGCGTCCATGTCGGCATAGGCGCAGTTCGTCACCGACAGGTGCGAGGCGACCATTTGGACGGTAACCGAGAGGACCTGCTGCGCGTCGTGCAGCGGTGTCACGGCCTGGCTGAGTTCATCGAGGAAGCGATAAAGCTCTTCGCTGCGCGCAAGCCGCCGCTCGGCGAGAATCCGCTGCGTGATGTCGAACACCAGCGCGAGCATTCCAACCGGTTGCCCCGCCCCGTCACGCAGGGGAAGATATTCAAGGTCCATCCAGACCTGTTCAGGACGACCGTGCCGCCAGAGTTCCAGCTCTTGGGCATGAAAGCTGAGAGGCTCGCCCCGCATCCCGGCATCGAGCACGCGCGCGTTGAACGTGCGCGCCTCGGGCCAGACATCGAGCAACTTGGCGCCGAGCGCCGCGGGATGGCGCGGCCCGCAGATCTCCGCATAGCCGTCATTGTAGAGAAGGACGCCGTCCGGCCCCCAGAGCAGGGCCATGGGCACCGGGGACGCCAGGACGATCTGGACATGGGCCAGTAGTTCGCTCGGCCAGGCATTGAGGGGGCCGAGCGGCGTGGCGCCCCAGTCCATCGAGCGAATGAGGTCGCCGGCATGCCCGCCACCGACCAGGCCGGAAGGTGTCACGATCTAGCTATCCCCCTCTGGCCACGGTGACTGCCGATAGCCGATATCTGTTTGATATTACAGCAATCCGGGCAATGGGCCAGCATTGATCTCCCGGCTGTCGAAGAGGCAGATCAGGCGCGTGCGGGTTGCGACCTCGCCCCCGGCGCGGAGAAGTCGCGCTTGATCGGCAAGATTCCGCGTGCACCCGCATTCGAGCCGGAGACCTCAGCCTTCCTTGGGACCGAAGCCTTGTTCGGCAGGACGCTCGCCCGTCGAATGGCGGTCGAGCGCCACTCGAATGCGGTCTGCCAGTTCCTGCCGGCGATAGGGCTTTCCTATGACATCGAGCCGGCTGCCGCGCGGAATGTCGGCGACCAGGTCCTCGTTATAGCCGGTGGTCATCAGGATCGGCGTCTCGGGCCGCAGGGCGTGGAATTTCTCGACCAGTTCCAGGCCACTCATCCCGCCCGGCATGACGATATCGGTGAACAGCAGGTCGACCTGCCGGTCGCCGAGCAGGGCCAGTGCCTCCTCGCCGCTCGATACGACCAGCACCGTATAACCGAGTGCCTCCAGCTGCTCCTGAGCGAGCACTCGCACATCGTCGCTGTCCTCCACGAGCAGGATCGTCTCGCTGCCGCCGGTGCTGGCCCTATCGACGCGCGGCGTTGGCGCCGCGATACTCTCCGTGCCCGCCACGGGGAACAGCATGCGGATAGTGGTGCCGCGGCCGAGCTCGGAATCGATCTCGAGGCGACCGCGCGATTGCTGGACAAAGCCGTGCACCATGGCGAGCCCGAGTCCGGTACCGCGCTCGCTGCCCTTGGTGGTAAAGAAGGGCTCGGTCGCGCGCTGGCGGACTTCCTCGCTCATGCCCGCGCCCTCGTCGCTGATCGCGAGCACGACATAGTCGCCTTCCGGGAGCTGGTGCGCGGCGGCGTTGCCGTTGAGCTTCCACAGCTCGGTTGCGATCGTTACCTTGCCACCTTGGGGCATCGCGTCGCGGGCGTTGATGAGCACGTTGAGGACGGCCATTTCCAGATGGGTCGGGTCGATGTCGATCTCGGGCAGGCGGCGCTCCAGCGTGGTGATCAGGCGGACCTGGGCCCCGACGGTGTTGTCGATCAGGTCGCCGAACTCGTGGATCAGAGTGTTGAGATCGGTACGTCGGGGCTCCAGGCGGGTCTTGCGGGCGAAGGCAAGCAGTTGGCGGGTCAGCCTGGAACCGCGATCGGCGGCGCGCGCGGCGTTGCCGACCAGCCGATGCTGTCGTTCGGTCAGTTCGTCCCCCTGCAGCATGTCGAGGTTGCCGGCGACGACTTGGAGCAGGTTGTTGAAGTCATGGGCGAGGCCGGCGGTCAGCTGGCCGATCGCCTCCATCTTCTGCGCTTGGCGGAAGGCCTGTTCGGAAGAGCGCCGGCGCGTGACGTCGAGCTGGCTGGCGAAGAAATAGATGAGCTGGCCATCCGCGTCGTAGACCGGCGCCACGAACACCGCATTCCAGAAGGCAGAGCCATCGCGGCGATAGTTGAGGATCTCGATCGAGATCGCTTCTTCCGCGGCGATCGCGTCGCGCAGCTCGCGGACGGTCTCGCGGTCGGTGTCGGCGCCCTGAAGGAAGCGGCAATTGCGCCCGACCACCTCGGCCTCCTCATAGCCGGTCAGGTCGAGAAAGGCTTTGTTGGAGAAGACGATCGGATTGTCGTCCTGCCGGGGGTCGGTCAGGATCATCGGCATGCGCGTCATCTGGAGCGCCGCGAAGAAGACGGTGCCGCGCTGGTCGAGCCCAGGCTCGGCGACCGTCGAGCTCTTCCAGTGATGCTGCCCCTTGTTGCCCGTGGGGCTGTACGAGGTGGGGTCCTTGAGATTGCCCGCCGGCTCGCCGGTCGCTTCCTGGGCATTGCCGGCCTGGCCGCTATCCTTGCTCGTCACCATGGTCCTCGAAGAAAAGTCTCTGGCAAGAATGTTCCCGGAGCGTTTCGGTTTCCACGCCTCCACAGATTGGTTGCTTCGCCGCCTGCATCGGCCGCAGGCGGGGCGTCCGCCAAGCCGGACGCCGCTACTTCGGCGACCGCCTGCCAGCTCTGTGCTTGCCGGCCTGCGTCCCTTCAGTGAGCTGCAGCATCTCCGCCGGCTCGAGCTCGCGGATCAATTGGTCGGTCGTGCATTGCCCAGGCGCCTTGTCCGGGCGCCAGCGCAGGAACCGCGTCCCATGCCGGAAACGCCCGGCGGTGACTTGGTCGTAGGCGAATTCGGCGACAAGCTCGTTATCCAGCGCGATATAGGTGCCGGTCTTTTCCGGATTCCAGCGGCTGGGCCCACCTGGCGCCCTGCCAGTGAAGCCGGGACCGCCTTCGTGCGACGCGAGAGTCTTCGACAGCGACTTGCGCTCGCCCCCGGCAAAGGCGGAGCAGAACCCAACCAGATCGAGCCGGCCGGCCTTGTCGAAAAGCCCGAGCAACAGCGATGCCACCTCACCCTCGGCATCGATGCGATAACCGCCAACCACGCAGTCGGCGGTGCGCAGTTGCTTGACCTTGCGCATCGCCCGCGCGCCAGCGGCATAAGGCAGGTCGAGCGGCTTGGCTACGACGCCGTCCAGCGCACCGCCGCTCTCCGCCAGCCAGGCTCGGGCGCGGTCGGGATCGAGCGAGGTGGGTGAAAGGATTAAGGTCGGGCTCTCGAACCGGGTTGCCAGTGCCTCCAGCGCAGCGCGGCGTTGGCGCAAGGGTTTGCTGGCGAAATCATGGAGACCGATTTCCAGGCAATCGAACAGGATCAGTCGGGCGGGCGTCTCGCTCGACAGTCTGGCGATGCGAGACGCCGCCGGATGCAGCCGGGCCTGCAGCGCATCGAACGACAGGTGGGTACCGATGGGCACGACCAGCTCGCCATCGAGCAGCAGATGGCCCTCATCAAGCCCGCGCAATGTCTCCAGCACTTCTGGGAAATAGCGGCCGAGTGGCTTGCCCGACTTCGACCAGATCTCGACCCTGTCGCCGTCGCGCACGACGATTGCGCGGAAGCCGTCCCATTTGGGCTCGTACTGCCAGCCCGGCGGCTCGGGCAGCGCCTCGACGAGCAGCGCCTCCATCGGCGCGATGGGCGCGACGATCTCAGGCGCGTCGCCCGCATTCGTCTTCAGGGATTTGCGTACAGCCATCGGCGCTCCTCGACTCCCGGGACCAACTGTCGGGCATCCGATGCGTTTCGCGGGACGTCGAGCCAGCTTCGCTCGGCGGACTGGCGCTGGGGCCTCGGTGTGGCGGGCCGCCGGGGCAGGCGCGGCCTTGAACGAAGATGCGGGGTCGGCATTATCGTGCGATGACCTCCCAGGCCGCGAAGTTGAAGCGGGATTACGCCATCGGCTTGGCCCGCGCCTCTGCCGGTGCGATCATCTTCGGCCTCCCGCTGCTGATGACGATGGAAATGTGGGCGATCGGCTTGCACATCGGACCTGCGCGCCTGCTCCTTTTCATGGCCTTCAACCTGCTCGTGCTGGTGGTCCTGTCCCGTTTCGGCGGTTTCGAGCGCACCGCCACGCTGCTCGAGGACGTGCCAAGCTGCGGTTCCGGGTCTTCCAGTCTTTCTGATTCCGGCCCGGCAGCTGCTGGCACCGCCGGGCCGGTTCCCGTGCAGGCCTATTTCGACGGCGTCTCGATCTTGACGTCGGCGTCGATCTTCTTGGTGCCGCCGTTCAGCAGGTTGGTGCCGAACAACACATAGAGAACCGCCAGAATCGCGATAACGCCCACGATCACCAGCACCGCAGTCGCGCCGCCGCCACCGCCTTCCACGACCGTCACTTTCTCGTCTGCCATTACAGCCTCCTCTCTTTGATGAATCTCGAACGGTCGGCAAATGCGCGTGTTCCGGGCGTCAGTCCTTGCGGGGCAGTCATGCTCCGCTCGAACGGAAACACGGCGCCGGGTTGGAGGTGCCGGCGCGGCGCAGCGTTGCTAGTCTCGCTGTCCCTCGGGGCGGATCACGATCCCCTTGCCGAGAGGCTCTACCTCGAGCCGGTCGAGTTGGGCCAGCAAGTCACCGAACACGTCATCCTCGGCGACGGGTATCGCACCCTCGAAGGCGGCGCCGAGCCGGTCCAGGTCCCCCCGGGTCAGCAGGCCTATGGCGACGATAGGGTCGGGGCGATGGTCGTTGCGGGACATGAGCGGAGAACAAATTGCGCCGCGCAAATGTCCCGCAGCCCGTCGC